>SKMG01000105.1 GCA_007121175.1 Trueperaceae bacterium
ATCGGCGATGAAGACGTGATCGCCGCGCGTCGCCACGCCCGGCGGCAGGGTGTGGCCGCCGAAGGTGCCGCCGGGGTCGTTGAGCTCGGGCAGCAGCCGCTCGAGCGGCCGCAGCTCGATGGCGCCCGCGGCGAGCGACGCCGGCGTGGCGTCCGCGACGGCGTCCGAGACGGCGTCCGCGCGCCAGCCGCTGCGAGCGTCGAGCAGCAGATCGAAAGGCCTGATGACCCGGGCCATCGAGCCACCTCCTAGTGGGCGTAGCGCACGGACGTCCGGAGTCGTCGCAGGGCGACGAGCGCGCCCTCGGCTACCGGCATGTCGCAGCAGGCGTAGGCGGCGGCCACGAAGTGCTGCGTGCCCGACGGCTCGGTGATGGTGACGATCGCGGGCGCGAGCTCGGCGCACGCGGGCGAGAAGGCGCGGATCTCGGCGGCGATCAGCTGCTGCTGGTGCGCTCTCGCCTGTTCGGCGGTGTCGAAGTAGGGCCGCTCGTCGGGGTCGTCCCGCCCGCCGGTCCGGTGCAGGAACTTCTTGACCACCGCCTCGGCCACTCGATGGACGCCGCCGAGGCGCATGATCTCGTGCAGCAGCTCCGAGTAGTAGACCGCGCGTCCGAAGGGCCAGCCGGCCCCGTCGCGGCCACCGCGGAGCGGATGGAAGTAGTCGGTGAGCCGGGCGTCGACGGCGTTCTTGACGGTCTTGAGGTCGGCGCCGTCGTCCACCACCAGATCGACGTCGACATCGATGTCGTGGTAGTGCGGCCCGCGCACCCGCAGGCGTGTGGTGATGAGCCGGCGCTCGTCGAGGTAGCGGCACACCCGCCGCCGCGTGGCCGCGCTGGGCACGGGCTTGGCATCGCTGCTGCGCGGGACGATCGCGACCTCGATGAGGCGAGCGTCGTCCTCGTCGAGCGACAGGTAGGCGCGGGCGCGGGCGACCAGCGCGCCGGGGGTCTCGCGCGCCAGGTGCTCGAAATCGGCGAGCGTGACCGCCCGGTTGCGGGTCACGAGCAGCTCGCGCGGGCCGCGCAATCGGGTCTCGGCGAGCGGCTCCTCGTCGCTGCCGCTCTCGACCCGGCGCAAGTTGGTGACGGCCTCGACCTCGAAGATAGGTGTGACGAGGTCGGTGATGGTGCCGGTGCCGACGTTGCCGCTGCTCCCACCGCCGTGGCGGTAGGAGCGCGCGATCACGTTCAGCTGCCCGGCCAGGGGGATGCGGCCGCGGCGGCCGTCGCCGAAGGTGATGCGGCCGGCGCCGCGATCGAGCAGGTAGTGGGCGTCGTCCGGGCCGGAGGCGGCGAAGTCCGGCACCGCCTGCCACGGCTCGGGCCCTCGCCCCTCGTCGACCTCCAGCCGCAGCGCGGGCTCGGCCAGGACCGGGGCATGCCTGAGCGCCAGCGACTGGTCGGGGGTGCCGTCGCTGCCACCGACGGCCTCGTCGCGCACGGTCCGCGCCGCAGTGGCGGGAACGGTGTTGGTGACGATGCGGTCGAGCCGCGGCGCGCTGGTGTAGGCAGGTGCGACCAGGCGTACGCGCAGCCAGGCGTAGAGCGGCGGGTCGGCCTCCGCCTCGCCCAGTTTGCCCAGCCCCAGGGCTTCGAACGGCACCCGCGAGATCTGCCCCGGCACCCGCAGGTAGACCTGCCCGGACTGCGTGAGCCCCTCGGTCTCGTCACCCGAGACGTCGAGCGCCTGCCAGCCGACGCCATCCCAGTACTCCCAGGCGAGCGCTGGCGAGAGCCTGCCGGGGAGCCGTGCGTCGCAGGCCTCCTCGGTTCGGGGCGCGAGCAGCGCGTCGCTGGCTTCGGGCTGGTACAGCTGCAGGCCGATCTCCTCGCGCGGGAACGGCAGCGACGACTGAAAACCCAGCAGCAGCGCCTGGCCCGCCTCAGGGGGGTCGCCGAACGGCGCGAAGGCGCGCCCTGAGGCGGCGTTGTCCTGCGTCACGTCGGTCGGGCTGGCGCCAGGCGTGGCAGCGACCCTCACCAGCTGCGCCAGCCGGGCGCTGATGGCGCGGAAGGCGCGATCGGTCTCGAAGAAGACCGGCTGCTCGAGGTCGCGCGCCGAGACGCTCACCACCTGCCCGGCCTCGATGAGCACCGCTGCGGGCACGTCGCGCTCCTTGAGGGTGAAGCTGAGTTCGGTCGTGGCGGGCCGTGCCGGCCGCTGCTCCACGCCGATGAGCTGGAGGAACTTGACGTAGTGCAGATCGGGCACTTGGTTGAGCCGGTAGAGGATGGTCTCGGTCAGGAACGCGTGCAGCTGCAGCAGCGTGATGCCCGGGTCGCTGTCGTTCCAGTCCGTCCACTCGGGCACGTAGCGCGGGATGCGGGCGCGCGCCTCCTTGAACAGGGCCTCGAAGGTGCGGTCGTCCAGGATCGGTGCCGTCAGCGGCATGGTGCGCTCCTCCGGGCGGGCGTGAGGGTGAAGGCCGGCCGGGGCGCGGTCGGCGGGCCGGGCCGTTGCGACCACGTCATCGCTCTTGCCCCTCGAGCAGGAAGAAGGGGTAGACGAGGTTGTGGAAGGCGTTGTTGGCGCGGATGCGGTAGTCGATCGAGATCAGCAGCAGGTTCGGTTGGCCAGGGTCGTCGTCGGCGCGAACGTCGACGACGTCGATGCGGGGCTCCCAGCGGATCAGGGCCTGCTGCGCCTGGTAGGCGACCGCGCCGCGGGTGTTGGCGTTGTTGGGCGCGAAGACGTAGTCGTGGACGCCGCAGCCGAACTCGGGGCGCATGATGCGCTCGCCGCGGGCGGTGCTCAGCACGATCCAGATCGCCTCGGCGACGTCCTGCTCTTCGAGCGAGAGCGAGAAGCCGCCGCGCCCACTCAGGCGGATCGGGAACTTCCAGCCGCTACCTAGAATCGCTCGGCTCACGTCAGCCCCTCATCCCACCAGCACCGTCGGCACCCCGCCGAGCACAGTGCCGCGCGCGTTGCCGTTGTTCTGCCGGGTCGCGTCGCCGAGCCGCACCACGTTGCCGCCCTCGGCGAACACGGTCGTGCTGAAGCCGACGTCGAAATGGACCGCACCCTTGGTGGTGCCGGAGGTCACTCCGCCCGCCGAACCGGCCTCGTTGCCGCTGGTGCTCCGGATGCGGCTGTGGCTGGTGACGACCGGCTGGCCGCCGACCAGCACCGAGTTGGCGGTGCCGGTCGCCTCGGCGAGCTGACCGACGTTCGGGTACGGGAGCGGCACCGTCGACGTGCCCACCGGCGTGAGGCACACGTCGGGGAACGCGAAGCAGATGCCCTGGCCCTTGACGGTGATCGGCATGCCCATCAGGTCTCCTCTCCCGTGGCGCGCGGCGGCCACGCTCGGCCGGCACCCTTAGGTCGCGCCTGGAGCGCTCGGCCGCAGCGCACCGGCTCGAGTCGGTGAGGGGTCGCGACGGCGCTCACGAGAACGCCACCCGTACGAGGCGTCCCAACCCGACTGCCTCGAGCCCGGTCCAGACACCGCGCCACACCGCGTAGTAGCGCTCGCTCGCCTTGTCGAACACCAGCGTGTCGAGGCGCAGCGGCACCGAAAGGGTGCTGGTGAGCGCGTCCGGGTCGTCGGTAGCGCGGATCGTGAGGCGCATCTGCGGCGCGGGCGGTACCTGCAAGGCGGTGGGCGGGCCGCTGCGGGTCTCGCTGCCGCCGGCGCCGTCGTCGTACTCGGCGCTGGCGCACAGTTCGATCGCGTCGGCCTGCAGGTGCTCGAAGACCGGCCGCCCGCCGGCGTAGAGCCCGCCGTTACAGAAGCGGTTGTCGAACGCCTCAGGCAGCGCCATGGTGTCGGGGTCGAAGGTGTTCAGGTCGTCGCCGGCGTAGCCCTCCCGGGTGCCGTCGTCGCCGCCGTTGGCCGCCCGGTTCTGCCAGCCGAAGGTGACCGGGGTGGTGCTCGACCACGGCACCTTCGACGCCATCGACGCGCCCTGGAAGTGGGTGAGCGCTCCGGAGGCGTCGAACACGGCCCTCATGGTGGCGCCGCCGATGGTCACGCGCTCCTCCCAGACGCCGCCCAGCGGACCGGGCTCCGGTGGGGCGGGCCGGCCCAGGATCACCACGTCGGCGTAGGGCTTGTAGGCGGCGAGGTCGTGCTCGTAGCGGATCGGGTCGCGGGCGTCAGGAGCGAGGCTGCTGCTCCCCTCGTGCAGACGCACCCACTGGTACTCGACCGTCGCCCCCGCCGCGCCGCTCAGAGCCAGCAGCGCCCGTTCGTCGGCCAGCGCCGGCGGCCAGCTGCCGGTGCGCTGGAACTCCGTGAACGCCGGCGTCAGCTCGGCAGTGCCGGTCAGGAGGCGCTGCCCCGATTCCGCCTCGAGGTAGATCCCGCCGACGCTGGCGCCGGCGCCGCCCGTGACGCGGGCGCGGACGCGCAGGGTGAAAGGTCGGCCACCCGCGGGCCCCGCGAGCGCCACGAGCTGCGTGACGGGACCGACCCCCTGCACGCGCATCACCGAGGTTGCGCTGTGATGACTGATGGTGGTGGCCGGATCGGCACTGGTCCAGGCCGCTACCGGGGTGATCACGGTACCGTCGGGGTCTACCTGCGCGCCCGCGCGGAAGTCGCCGTTGCGAACGAGGTCGAAGAAGACGTCCTGCTCGAAGATCGGCAGCTGCACCGGCGCCAGCGAAGCAGACGCACCGGCGGCAGCGGACGCACCACCGGCGGCAGACGCCCCGCCAGCAGACGCACCACCGGCGGCGTACGTGCCCTTGACGATGCCGGTCAGCACCCGCTGGGCGCCGTGCGGCGCGCCGAGGGGCCCCGCGCCCGCGACGCGGTAGCCGACCAGCACGCGGCTCGGTAGCGTGGGGTGCGGCACGCTCTCCATCAGTTCAGCTCGATCCTGGGGCCGATGAGCTTCAAGCCCTGAGCGTCGAGCTCGATGCTGGTGCCAGCGCCGAAGGCGATCGTGATCCGCTCGGCCTCGAGGGTGATGCTGGGCGTGTCGCCGCGGAAGCGCAGCGAGATCCGCTCGCCGCCGCCGGCGTCCTCGAACTCCAGCACGTGCCCGCTCACCGTCTCGATGGTGCGGCGGCTGGGCTCGGCGTGCGGCGGCTGCTGGCGCCCGTTCCACAGCGACCCGAGCACGTACGGGAAGCGCAGGTCGCCGTGCTCGAACGCCACGAGCACCTCGTCGTCGACCTCCGGCAGGAAGAAGAAGCCGCGCTCGGGCCCGCTCATGGGGGCAGCGATGCGCGCCCAGGTGCTGCGCGGCTCGCTCTCGGCCATCCACGGGAACGACACCCGGATCCGCCCCAGCGCCTCCGGGTCGTTCACGTCGACCACCAGGCCGATGACCACGCCGTTCACGGATCGCATGGGCTGCTCCCTCCGCCGTGCCGCAACGACTCCAGCCGCGCCTCGAAGCTGGTGGTGTAGCCGCCGTCGCCGATGGTGTGGGTGCTGCCGGTGACGAGGTAGCGCCCGCTGAAGCGCGCGCCGAGCTTGCACAGGTAGACCGGCCGGCCGGCACGGAGCTCGGGCAGGCCGACGACGCTGCCGCTGCCGGTCACCATCTCCTTGGCGCGATGCACGAGGTGGTCGAGCGCCTTCTGCTCGGCGTCGCGCTCATCCGCCACCGGCTCGTCCGAGATGACGATCTCCGAGCCGGCCAGCGCGGCATCGACCGCCGCCAATGCCTGCGCGTCGGGCAGACCGTCGAATGGCAGGTCGTCGCGGGTGGCGACGCCGACGATCTCCTCGCGCTTGCGGGCGTCCCAACCGCGCACGGTCACCTTGGAGACCTGTCCGGCGGTGCGCAACGTCGGTTTGAAGCCGATCAGCGACTGCCCCCACGCCAGCTTGAACACGGCCGGCACGCCGCGCTCGGAGGGGTGGAAGTGCAGCTTCGAGACGCTGCGGCCGGCCTCCTCGACGTCCTCTAGGTAGAGGTCGTAGCCGTTGTGGCGCGCGCGCTCGAGCAGGTGCACGATCGGGTACTCGTTCTCGATCAGCACGTACTCCTGTGGCGTCTCCAGCTGGGCGTTGGCCGGGCGCGTCTCGAGCTGGAGGTTGAGCTCGGGTCGCTCCTGCGCCAGGGCGTCGACGAGCGCCCGCGCGATCTGGGTGTCGGTCTTGCCCTCGAACACCCGCGTCTCCTGCTTGAAGTGCAGCCGGTAGAGTGAATTGAGCGCCCGCACCAGCAGCGTCGGCTGCCCAGCAGCGGGGAAGTCCGGCGCCAGCGACACCACCGTGCCGCGCAGCATCAGCGTCAGCCCGCCCTTGTCCAAGTAGCCCAGCGACAGTTCGAGCTGAGCGCCGGGGTCGAACAGGTCGTTCTCGAGGTACTTGAAGTCGCGGCGCTCGGCGTCCCAGTTGTTGAGCGTGAGCTCGCAAGCGTCGATGCTCCCGAGGCCGTCGCGGTAGCTCACGTTGATCACGTCGCGCAGCACCTCGCGATCCAGACTGCGCCCCTTGAGCCGCACCTCGAAGGCGGGCACGAAGAAGTCGTACTGCGAGGTGATGGCGACGGGCTGCTCGAGCATCGCAGGCGCTCCTTCAGCCGCGCAGCGGCGGCAGCCGCAGCACGGTGCCGGGCTGCAGCTCGCGTGGCTGCAGCAGCCCGTTGGCGTCGGCGATCAGGCGCCACCGGGCGGGGTCGTGGTAGGCGACGTAGGCGATGTGCGGCAGCGTCTCGCCGCGCTGCACGACGTGAACGCGGGTGTGGTCGGCGGTCTGCAGGTTCAGCTGGTGCAGCTGCGTCTCGAGCGTGACGTACTCGCGCAGCGTCAGCGCCAGCGTTGCGCGCAGCGGCACGCCGTCGGGACTGAACAGTGTGAACTGCTGCTGGATGCTCTCGACGATGCACTCGAAGGCCTTGCGGCTGCCGGAGACCTTCCCCGCCTGGTTGACCAGGCCGGGGAAGTCCTGGCCCCAGCCGAAGCGGCAGCGCGGCGGCGCGTGCTGCTGGCCCGACATCTTCACCAGCGCGTAGAACTCGTTGGTGAGCCCGGTCACGGGCACGGCGCCGGCGCCGGTACCGCCTTCGGTGCTGTCGAAGAAGAGCTCGAGCGTCACGCGCTCGTTCTGACCGCGCACGAACTGCAGGATCGGGCTGTCGAGGCCGGGGATGGCGATCTCGGCGATCTGTGCTCCCTTGCTCAGCGACAGCTCAGCAGGGTTGAACTGCACCTCGAGGCGCTGCTCCACGCGCCCCTCGGCGTCGAGCCGCTCGACGTA
>SKMG01000320.1 GCA_007121175.1 Trueperaceae bacterium
CACGATCCGCTGGTGCAGCCGCACCACATCGGCTACGCCACCGGTTGGCGCGGGATCGACTGGGCGGCCTTCGACCCGGGTCGCTCGCCGGTGCTCGAGATCTTCTCGAGCCACGGGTCTTCCGAGGCCGACGACGCGCCCTATCCCTACGGCGAGAACATGGGGTTCCGACAGGGCGCATCGACCGCCCGCGCTGGTCTGGTCGCCGGCCACCGCTTCGGCTTCCAGGCCGGCACCGACAGCCACGACGGCTATCCCGGCCACTACGGTCACGGGCGGGTGGGGCTGCTGACCGAGGGCCTGGAGCGGCGCCACCTGTTCGAGGCGCTCCGCGCGCGCCGCACCATCGCCTCGACCGGCCCTCATGTCGCCATGGAGCTCGCGCTCGACGGCGGCGGCATCGGCGCGGTCGTGCAGCGTCGCGACGAGATGGACCTGCGGGTGGCCGTGCGTGGGACGGACAGCGTCGTGCGGCTCGAGATGGTCGAGGGCGACCGGCGGGGCTGGCGGGTCCGACCGCTCCCGGTGGCCGCTGCCGCTTCCGACGTCGTGCCTGGACCCCACGCGCTGCGCATCGAGACCGGCTGGGGCCGGCACGGGACCATCTCGCGCTGGGACCTCGAGGCTCGCATCGAGCGCGGCCGGCTCCTGGCCGCCACGCCATACTTCCGCTACGCGGGCCACGGCAACGCCGAGCCCGAAGCAACCGAGCGCGTGCTCGGCATCGACGAGCTCGGCGTCGCCTGGCGCTGTCACGCGCTGGCCGTCCCGTCGCCCGACCGCGGCGGCACCCATCACGCCGCCGGCGGACCGCAGACCATGCACCTGGTGGTCGAGGGCGACGAGCGGACCGCCATCGTGGTGCGCTGCGGAGCGTTCGAGCTGCGGGTCACCCTCGCGGAGCTGGTCGCCCGGAGCGTCGGCCGCTTCACCGGCGGCCTGGCCACCCCCGCCCTGCTCGTTTCACGCGCCGCTCCGCAGCGCGAATGGCTGCTCGAGCACCGGCAGCGCATCGTCCCGCCGGCTGCCGAAGGTGGCTTCGTCTACCTCCGCATGCTGCAGGCGGATGGGCAGGTGGCCTGGGCCAGCCCGGTCTTCCTCGAGTAACGCTCGCGCGCCGCCGCCGTCGGGCTCAGCCGTCGGGCTCCTGGGCCTCCTCGAAGCGCCGGCGCGCCTCGGCGCTCATCGGGTACGTTCCCTCGACCGGCTGCCCGGCGAGGATCTGGCGCTCGATCCAGGCCTCTTCGGCCTCCTTGACGTGCGCACGCTCGGCGACTTCGTCGGCGATGGCGCGCGGGATCACGACCACGCCCTCGTCGTCGCCCACCACGACGTCGCCCGGTCGTACCTGCACGCCGCCGCAGGTGATGGTCAGGTCGAGGTCCTCGGGGTGGTGAGCGATCAGGTTGGTGTTGGGGTGCATGCCGTTGGCGTAGCTCGGCAGCTCGAGAGCCGCGATGAACCCCGCGTCCCGGAAGGGACCGTCGCTCACCACGCCCGCCGCGCCGCGCACCATCATCCGCGCCACCAGCATGCCGCCCATGGTGCCGCACGAGGTGTCCTCGCGGGCTTCTATCACGAGCACCTCGCCCGGCTCGATCTCGTCGGCGATCCGGCGCTGCGGGTTGTCGCGGAGCTGCCAGGCCTCGAGGGTGTCGAGGTCCTCGCGCATCGCTACGTACCGCAGGGTGCGGGCCACGCCGACCATGCGGCGCCCGCCCGGGCGCAGGCGACGGGCCGAGCGCACCACGCGCGAGCGGAAGCCGTGCTGGTAGAGCACCGTAGCTACGGTCGCGCTCCCCACCACCAGCAGCCGTTCGGCGGTGCCCGGAGCCACGGGCGAGATCGCCGTCCCGCTCATCGCGCCGCCTCGCGCGTCAGGTTGCGCTCCCGCTCGGCGAGCGTGGCTAGGTCGAGCGCCGGCGGTGCGAGCGCGTAGCCGCGTGGCCCGTAGTCGAAGCCCTCGAGCTCGTTCGCCGCGCGGGTCACGTCGCGCGGCGAGGCGTAGTGCGCCCAGATCTCGGTGATCAGCCCGGCGTCATCGAACAGGTACCACTCGGAGCCGCGGATGCGCTCGCCGACCGCGGGCTTGAAGTGCGTCCACTCGACCACCAGCTGAACCCCATCACAGACCATCGTGTCGATCGTCCAGGTCGAGCCCTTGTCGCGCACGAAGCCGATCCACAGGTCGGCGATCGCCTCGCGGCCGTGATAGGGACCGCCGGTGCCGGGCGGGAAGTAGTGGACGCAGTCGACCGCCAGGACCTCGGCGAAGCGCTCGCGGCTGGCGGCGTTGCAGGCCCGGAAGTAGCCACGAACCGCCTCCATCAGCTGCGTTCGGCGGGCCTCGTCTGCATTGGTCATGGTGCCTCCTCGGTGAGTGCCGCCGCGCCGCGGCTCGGCGACGGAGGGCTCGTGGCGTCGCTGGCGCTAACAGCCCTCGACCTCGCGCAGGTGTTCGATCATGCGCTGCGCCGCGCGTTCGGGATCACGCCCGCGCACCGCTTCGAGCACCGCCCGGTGGCCGAGGGCCGCGCGGCGGGCGGCATCGGGGAGTGGTTCCGCTGCTCGCCGCCCTGCCAGCAGCCGGTCGATGAGCGGGTCGAGCAGCACCTCGAACAGCGGGTTCGCGCTGGCGGCGGCCAACAGCCGATGGAACTCGAGATCGGTCCAGGCATACGCCTCCACGGCGTCGTCGCCGCGCTCGATGGCGGTCACGAGGTCGAAGGTCCGTTCGAGGTTATCCGCCAGGCCGGCCAGCTGCGTCTCGCTGGCACAGCGGCACGCGGCGGCGGCGATGGCTGGCTCGAGGGCCCGGCGGACCTCGAAGACCTCAGCGTGGCCGACGCGCTGGCGGCGCAGGTAGAGCCGCAACGGATCTCCGACCGAGCTGCGGCGCAGCGGCGCCACGAAGGTGCCCACGCCCGGCCGGACGTCGACCAAGCCGCGCTGGGCGAGCCGCCCGAGCGCCTCGCGCACCACGATCCGGCTCACGGTGAGCTGGCGCGCCAAGTCTCGCTCGGCCGGCAGCCGCTCGCCCGGGCCCAGCTCGCGCTCAACGATCGCAACGGCGAGCTGCTCGGCGACCGCATCGGTCAGCGACGTCCGCGTCGCCGGTGCGAAGGCGGGCAGGGAAGGGGCTTCGCGGAGGGTCATTCGCGCCTTTCTCGCGGCCTACGTCGGTACCGAAGCGCGCGGCCTTTGGTCAGGTGGTATGACCGGGGTGCTCGAAGCCTACGGCGCTCCGGCTCGCGTGTCAATCGCCCGCGGCTCGTCGCCGGTCGCCGCGGAGCCAGGGCTGGCAGGGAGGGACCGATGGAGCTGACCGGCAAGCAACTGATCGGCTACGCCGAGTCGGGCGAGGGCCCGGCCTCGTTCTCAGGCGTCGATCCGCGCGAGCGACGCAGTCTGCCGCCGCGCTACTTCGCAGCGAGCGAGGCCGAGATCGAACGCGCCATGGTCCTGGCCGCCGCCGCGTTCGAGCCGTACCGGCGCCTGCCGGCACGGCACCGCTCGGCCTTCCTGCGCGCCGTCGCGCGCGAGATCGAGGCGCTCGGCGAGCGCCTCGAGGAGCGTGCCTGCGCCGAGACGGCGCTGCCGCCCGGGCGCATCCGTTCCGAGCGCCTCCGCACCACCTCGCAACTCGCAGCCTTCGCCGACCTGCTCGACGAGGGTTCCTGGGTGGACGCGCGCATCGACCACGGCGACGCCCAGCGGAAGCCACAGCCGAAGCCCGATCTGCGTCGCATGAAGGTCGCGCTCGGGCCCGTCGTGGTGTTCGGCGCCAGCAACTTCCCGCTGGCATTCTCCGTCGCAGGCGGCGACACCGCATCCGCGCTGGCCGCCGGTTGCCCGGTGGTGGTCAAGGCCCATCCCGGCCATCCGGGGACCTCCGAGCTCATAGGGCGCGCCGTGCTCGCCGCGGCGCGCGCGCAGCGTCTCCCGGAGGGAGTGTTCTCTCTGCTGCACGGCCCGCTGCCGGACACCGGCCTGGCACTGGTGCGGCATCCTCACGCGAGGGCTGTCGGGTTCACCGGTTCGGCGCGCGCCGGCCGAGCGCTCATGGACGCCGCCGCCGCCCGGCCCGACCCGATACCGGTGCACGCCGAGATGGGCAGCGTCAATCCGGTGGTCGTGCTACCGGGTGCCGCCGACCGCGACCTCGAGGCGCTCTCGAACCTGCTCTTTGCGTCGTGCACGCTCGGAGGGGGCCAGTTCTGCACCCAGCCCGGGTTGCTGATCGCGGTCGGCGCCGAGGCTGCGAGGTTGGCCGAGGCGCTCGGCCGGCGCGCGGAGGCCGCCGCCGCCGAACCGTTGCTGTACGCCGGCCTGGCTGACGCCTACGCGGCCGGCGTCGAGCGGCTCGTCGCGCAAAGGGGTGTCGAACTCGTCGGGCGCGGCCGGCCTGGACCGGAAGGTAGCGGCGCGCCGGTGGTGTTGCGCTGCTCGGTGAGCACCGCGCTCGAGCATCCGGAGCTGCTCGAGGAGGTGTTCGGCCCGGTGACGGTCGTGATCGACGCGCCGGCGGCCGAGACGCTGCTGGAGCTCGTCGAGCGCCTGCCGGGCCAGCTCACTGCCACGCTGCACGCCGCCGAGGCCGACCTCAGCGAACACGCCCCGCTCCTGCAAGCGCTCGAGCGCAAGGTCGGCCGGTTGCTCTTCGGCGGCGTGCCGACTGGCGTCGAGGTGGTGCCGGCGATGCATCACGCCGGGCCCTACCCCGCGAGCAGCGACGTGCGTGCCACCTCGGTCGGCAGCGCCGCCATCGAGCGGTTCGTGCGGCCGATCTGCTACCAGGACGCGCCCGCGGCGCTGCTGCCCGCCGAGCTTCGCGACGACAATCCGGCGGGTATCCTGCGGCTGGTGAACGGCACATGGACAAGATCCTGATCACCGGCGCCGCGGGTCGGGTCGGCACGGCGGTGCGGCCCTTCCTGCGCGAGCGCTTCGCGCTGCGCAGCTTCGACCTGCGGCCCGTCACCGACGGAGGCCCCGGCGAGGAGGTCGTGGTCGGTGACCTCAACTCCGCCCGCGATCTCGCCGCTGCGCTGGAGGGGGTCGACGCGGTGCTGCACCTCGCGTGCGCGATCGGCCTCGAACTCAGCTTCGAGGAGTCCCTCGACGCGAGCTACCGGGCTACCATCGCGCTGCTCGAGGCGACGCGGCGCGCCGGCGTACGGCGCTTCGTGTATGCCAGCACGCATCACGTGTTCGGCGCCCACCGACGCGACGGCTTCGATCCCCACGCGCTGCCGCTCGCGCCCGACGCGTACTACGGCCTCGGCAAGGCCTTCGGCGAGCTCGCCTGCTCGCTCTATGCTCACCGCTTCTCGCTGCAGACGCTCGTCGTGCGTATCGGCAACGCCGATCCGACCGTCTCGGACGATCGCGTGCTGCGCCTGTGGGTCAGTGCGCGCGACCTGGCCCAGCTCTTCGCGATCGGCCTCAGCCACCCGGGCATCGCCTTCGAGGTCGTCTACGGCGTCTCGATCTGCCCCTCGCCGCTGTTCCCCGATCCGGTCGCCGAGCGGCTCGGCTACCAACCGCTCGATCGCGCCGAGGATCACCTGGACCCGGCCTTCCTCCCCTACGACGACATGCCCGCGCGACTCGGTCGGGACTACGTCGGCGGCGCCTACGCGACCGTCGAGCTGCCGCGGCATCTCGAGGAGGACGCGTGAGGATCCGCTCGGTCGAGACGCAGATCGTCGACATCCCCTTCGTCGACGGCGGCAGGGGCGAGGGCATCACGCCGACCACCTGGAAGTCGCTCGAGATCGCGCTGGTACGCATCGAGGACGACGACGGCCGGGTCGGCTGGGGCGAGGGCTTCGGCTACTTCGTGGTCGACGCGACCAAGGCGCTCGTCGAGCGGCTGATCGCGCCGCTGCTCGAGGGACGCGACATCGTCGACATCCCCGCCTGGAACCTCGAGACGCAGCGCCGGCTGCACCTCTTCGGACGCTACGGCGTCACGCTCTTCGCCATCTCGGCGGTCGACATGGCGCTGTGGGATCTCGCCGCCAAACGGCGGGAGCTGCCTCTGTACCAACTGCTCGGCGCCGAGGCGGCCCACCCGATCCCCTACTACGCCAGCCTGGTGCGCTACGACGACGATCAGGTCGCCCCGCGCGTGTGCGAGCGCGCGCTCGAGCGGGGCTTCAGTGAGCTCAAGCTGCACGAGATCACCGTGCCGCGCGTCGCGGCCTGCCGCGAGGCGGTCGGCGACACGGTGCCGATCTCGGTCGACGTGAACTGCGCCTGGAGCGAAGATCAGGCACGCGCGGCACTGGAGCCGCTGCGCGACCTCGGGGTGATCTGGCTCGAGGAGCCGGTGTTCCCGCCGGAGGACATGCACGCCCTGTCGCGCCTGCGTGACGGCACCCTGCCGATCGCCGCGGGCGAGAACTGGTGCACCGAGGTGCAGTTCGCTGCGGCGTTCAAAGCCGGCGCTGTCGACCTGGCGCAACCGAGCGTGACGAAGGTCGGCGGCATCAGCGAGTTCCGGAAGGTGGCCGAGCGCTGCCGGGCGGCAAGCGTGCCGCTGATGCCCCACTGCCCCTACTTCGGCCCCGGCTTCTTCGCGAGCCTCCACCTCGCGACCGCGATCGAGGAAGTGCGCCAGCTCGAGTACCTGTTCGTGGAGCCCGAGGCGTGGCTGGCGCCGCTGGGTCGGCTGGGTCCAGGCGGCACGTTGCTTGCAACGGACGCCCCCGGGATCGGCTTCGAGCCAGACCCGGAGATCCTGCGCCGCTACCGGCGCGCCTGAGCCGCCGCTTCTCCCACCTCTCTGACGTCGCAACGGCACGTCGGCCGCGGTAGGTCGTCACGCGCGGTGGAACGCCGCGGCCGGACGCGTCACATCATGCGGGCGACACGCGGGCACCACGCTGGTATCACGGTCGGTTGCCTAGATTGCCAGCAGAGAGCCGGGCAGCGGGCCCAGCTCCATCTGTAGGAGCGAGGACGGTGTAGGCACATGAAACGATGGACGAGGCACGTGACGGTCGTCACCCTGGTGGTTGTGTTCGGGTTCACGCTGGCCACGGTCGACGATGGCGGACGCGGCGGTGGAACCTTCTCGACCACTGCCGAGCTCGACGCCAGGCTGATGGCGTTCGC
>SKMG01000161.1 GCA_007121175.1 Trueperaceae bacterium
CCGTCGTGGCGACGGCCCTCGTCGCGCAGCGCCCGCCGCGTGCGGTCGCGGCCTCAGCCCCGGCGGATCGCTTCTCGGCCGAGCGCGCCGCCGCCCACCTCGCCGACGTCGCGACGGAACCACACCCGATCGGCACGGCGGCCAACCGCCGCGTGCGTGACGCCCTACTCGCCGCGCTCGACGAGCTCGGACTGGAGACCGAGCTGCAGCGCACGCCCGTCGTCGGCCACCGTTTCGGCGGCACCGCGGTCGTGGAGAACGTACTCGGCCGCCTGTCCGGCACCACCGGCGCCGCAACCGTGCTGCTCGTCGCCCACTACGACTCGGTGCCCGGAGCGCCCGGTGCGGCCGACAACGGCGCCGCGGTCGTCGCCATCCTCGAGACGCTGCGCGCGCTCAGCAGCGGGCGTCGGCTCGCCAACGACGTGGCGGTGCTGTTCAGCGACGGCGAGGAAGTGGGCCTGCTGGGGGCCGAGGCGTTCGCTACCGAGCATCCGTGGATGGCGGACATCGGCCTGGTCTTGAACTTCGAGGCGCGCGGCAGCAGTGGGCCGTCGGTCCTGGTAGAGACCAGCGGGCCGAGCCGCGAGCTGATGGCCGCTTTCGCGAAGGTGGTGCCCTACCCGAACGCCAGCTCGCTGGCCTCAGCGCTCTATGAACTCCTTCCCAACGACACCGACTTCAGCGTCTTCGAACCGCTCGGCGTGCCCGGTTACAACTTCGCGTTCATCCGCGACGCGGCGCATTACCACACGCCGCGCGACGCCATCGACGCGCTGAGCCTCGACAGCCTCCAGCACCACGGCGAACACATGCTGGCCCTGACGCGACATTTCGCTGATGCCGACCTCACGAGCCTCGGGGCGCAGGCCGGCGACAGCGTCTATGTCGACGTGCTGCGCCGGTGGCTGCTGCACTACCCGCAGTCGCTGGCTCCACCGCTCGCCGGGCTGACGCTCGTCGCCTGGACCATCGTGGTGATCACGGCGCGCCGGCGCGGCCACCTCCGCCTCCGCGGCGTCGCCGGCGCCGCGCTGGCGCTCACCACCGCCCTCGCCGTCGCGGTGGCAGTCGGCCTCGGGGCCCTGAGCGTCCTCGGGGCGCTGCAGAGCGCGCTGGCCACCCGCTGGCTGGCCGCGCCCTACCGCGTCGAGACGACCATGCTCGGCCTGTCGCTGCTGGCCATCCTCAGTGCGCTCTTCGTCGCACGGCTCTTTCGCCGCGCCCTCGCACCCCTGACGCTCGCGCTCGGCGGGCTGCTCGCCTTCGTCGCGCTCTCGCTCGCCACCAGCGCCCTGCTGCCGGGAGGCAGCTATCTGGCGACGCTGCCGGCGTTGGGGCTCCTGCTCGCCGCCGCGCCGATCGCGGCAGGCCGCGCGGTGCCCGGCAGCGCAGCGTGGCACCCGTGGGCGTTCTTCGCCGGGGCGCTGCCCGGCCTGCTGCTGCTGCCGCCGTTCATCGCCGAGGGCTTCATCGGCGTCGGGCTCCTCCTGGCCGGGCCCGTCCTGGCGCTGGTGGTGCTGTGCGCGTGGCTGCTCACGCCGCTCCTCGATGCGCTGCGTGGCCCGCACCCCTGGGCCCTGCCCGGGCTGCTGGCCGCCGCGTCGCTGGTCACCCTGGCGCTCGGCGCGGTGAGAGCCGACTTCGGTCCACAGCAGCCGCGCCCCAGTAACGCCTTCTACGCCGTCGACCCGCAGCGCGGCGTCGCCGTGTTCGCCAGCCTGCAAGACGAACCCGACGCCTGGACCGAGCGCTTCGTCGACGCCGAGCCGGCACCGATCGAGCACGTCGCGATGCTGCTGCCGACCCTGCCCGCGCAGCGTCACGGCGCGGCGCCCGTGGTCGACCTGCCGCAGCCGCAGCTCGAGGTCGTGGCCGACGAGCGCGCAGATGGCGAGCGCACGATTGCGCTGCGCATCGCCGCCGGTCGCGACGCCATGGCGCTGGTGCTACTCCTCGCTCCGCCGACGGTTCGCTCGTTCCACTTCGAGGACCGGCCTGCGCCGCTCGAACGCGTGCGCGGCTGGCAGCAGTCGATGACCTTCGGCGCCGGCCCGGAGGGCGTGGTCGTGCGCTTCTCGGTCGACGACGGCGCGCCGCTCGAGGTGATGCTGGTCTCGCTCAGCCACGACCTGCTCGAGCTGACCGGCCTCGCGCTGCCCGCTCGGCCGAGCGGTATCATGGCAGCGCCGACCTTCCTCAGTGACGCGGTCCTGGTCAGCCGGCGCTGGGTCCTCGACTGATGCAAGGCCGTCCCGCGCCCGGCCTTCGTCGGTTTCTCGGCAGGCGAGCCCGGTTCGGCGGCCGCGCTCGCGCCCTCCGCTGCAATGCCTTGACGGATGACGCATACCGGCGTACGGTAAAGGGAGTCAGGCTCGATGCGAAGGCGCCCATGAGGGCGCTGTTTCCGTGTGACGGGCCGCGAGCGGCGACTGGCCGGCGCCCGACCGCCGGCTCCGGCGAACTGCCCCGACGAGGAGAGCCGATGGACCTCGAGCACATCGACACGCCGGCCGTGGTCATCGACCTCGACCGGGTCGACGCCAACCTGGCCGCCGCCCAGCGCTACTTCGATCGGCACAGCCTGGCGTTGCGACCGCACGTCAAGACCCACAAGCTGCCCGGCTTGGCGCACCGGCAGCTGGCCCTCGGGGCCATCGGCATCACCGCCCAGAAGATCTCCGAGGCCGCCGTCATGGTCGCAGCCGGCATCGGCGACGTGCTGCTGAGCTACCCGATCGTCGGCGAGGCGAAACTAGAGCCGCTGGCGCGCCTCGTGCGTAGCGCTCGCGCGCTGGCGGTGGCGCTCGACAACGACGTGTCGCTCTCTCTCGTCGGCCGCGCGGCCGCAGCAGCCGAGCGGACCCTCGACGTGCTGATCGAGTTCGAGTCAGGCAGGCAGCGCACGGGCATCCTCGAGCCGGCCGAGGCGTTGGCGCTGGCGCGGGCGGTCGTCGGGCACCCGTGGCTGCGGCTGCGCGGCTTCATGACCTACCCGCTCGGTCCCGGGGCGGGGGACTGGGTCGCCGAGGCGCGTGGGCTGCTCGCCCGCGAGGGGATCGAGGCGCCGGTGTTCTCAGGCGGCGGCACGCCCGGCATGTGGCGCGCCCACGAGACCGCCGGCCTCACCGAGTTCCGGCCTGGCACGTACGTCTACCACGACCGCGCCACCGTGGGCGCCGGCGCTGCGAGCCTCGAGGACTGCGCGCTCTGCGTCCATGTGACCGTGATCAGCGCACCGGAGCGCGGCCGCGCCGTGATCGACGCGGGCTCGAAGACCTTCACCAGCGACCGGATCGATCCCGCCGTCGGCGCCGGCTACGGACACGTGCTCGAGTACCCGGCAGCCGTGATCACGGCGCTCTCCGAGGAGCACGGGGTGGTCGACGTGTCGCGTTGTGAGCTTCCGCCGCGCGTCGGCGAGCGGCTCCGGGTGGTGCCCAACCACGTGTGCCCGGTCAGCAACCTCGTCGATGACGTGATCGCCCAGCGCGGCGGGCGCATCGAGGCGATCTGGCCCGTCTGGGCCCGCGGCGCGACGCGCTAGCGCGTCCGGAAAGACCCGAGGAGGCACCATGCGCATGCGTTCGATCGGTTCCTTGTCCGTCTCCGTGATCGGCCTCGGTTGCAACAACTTCGGCCGGCGTCTCGATGCCGCAGCCACCGCCGAGGTGCTCGACGCTGCCTTCGACGCCGGCATCAACTTCCTCGACACCGCGGAGATGTACGGCGACGGCGACAGCGAGGCCTTCATCGGCCGCGCGCTTCGCGGCCGACGTGAGCGGGTGGTGCTGGCGACGAAGTTCGGCTGGACCGACATGGGCGAGGGCGGCGGCCGGCCCGAGCGCGTCCGGGCGGCGCTCGAAGGCAGCCTGCGACGCCTGCAGGTCGATCACGTCGACCTCTACCAGCTCCACCACCCGGATAGCAGCGTCCCGATCGCCGACACGCTCGGCGCACTCCAGGAGCTGATCGGCGCCGGGCAGGTGCGTGAGATCGGCTGCTCGAACTTCAGCGCCGCGCAGCTCGAGGAGGCCGCAGCCGCTTCGAAGGCAGGCGGGCTGCCGCGAATGGTGAGCGTCCAGAACGAGTACTCCGTCCTCCATCGCGAGCCCGAGGCCGAGGTGTTGCCCGCCTGCGAGCGCCTCGACCTGGCGTTCTTGCCCTTCTATCCCCTCATGAGCGGCCTGCTGACCGGTAAGTACCGTCGCGGCCGTCCGCTGCCGGAGGGTACGCGGATCACGACGCGCAAGACGGAGCTCGCCTCGGACGACAACCTCGAGCGGGTCGAGCGCTTGGTCGCGTTCGCCGAGGCGCGCGGCTTCGAGCTGCTCGACCTGGCGTTCGCGTTCCTGCTCTCACGCGTTGCCGTGGCGAGCGTGATCGCGGGTGCGACCTCGACCGATCAGGTGCGGCGCAACGCCGCCGCCGCGGCCTGGGAGCTCACCGACGAGGACGTAGCCGAGCTCGAGACGCTCGTCTGGTGAGCTCGAGATGCTCGTGTGGTGAGCTCGAACTCTCCCTTCGGCCGACTCGTGGCTTCGCCGGCATGCAGGGCAGCGCAGTTACGACGGCAGCCGCGGGCGGCGCAGCGTCGCGAAGCCGATCGAGCCGACCAGCGCCAGCGCCGCTAGGCTGGCGAAGCCCGGCGCATAGGTGCCGGTCAGGTCGGTGAGGATCCCGACGAGCAGCGGTCCTCCGACGCTGCCGAGCATCACGATCAGCGACGACGAACCCATCACGGCGGCGAAGGACTCCCGCCCGAAGTAGTCCGCCCGCAAGGCCCCCATCAGCGGGCCGCGCAGCCCCCACGAGACGCCGTGCACGACGGCGCCGACCATGACCATCGCGGGCGTCGTGGCGACCGCCAGCAGCAGCATCGCGAGCGCGTGCCCGAGCATCCCTCCGGTCGCGAGCAGGCGTTTGTCGACGCGGTCACCGAGCAGGCCACCGAGCAACTGCCCGACGATCGAGACGCCGGTCATCAGCGCCAGGATGGTGGCGGCGACGGTGATCGCGAGCCCCTGCGTCTCGTTGGCGTAGATCACGAAGTGGACCGACACCGCCGCCACCACCGCGACGGCCGCCGCGTGCGCGACCGACATCGACCAGAACGCCCAGGTGCGGAGCGCCTGCCGGACCGTGTACGCCGGCGCCAGCCTGCCGCGGCCGGCGCTGCTGCCGCTGCCGTCGGCCCCGCGAGCGCCGTCGGGCCACAGGCCGACCTGCTCCGGGGAGCGCAGCATCAGGCGCGAGATCGGCAGACCGACGAGCAAGACCACCGCGCCGGAGGCGAACGCCATGGTGCGCCAGCCCACGGCCGCCAGCCCGAGCGCCACGAAGGGAACTGCCAACCCACCGATGCTCATGCCAGTCTGCATCAGGCTGAGCGCCGTCGCCCGCCGGCGCTCGAACCAGTTCACCAGCACCGTCATGAGCGACAACAGCCCACACAGGCTGGCGCCGACCGCCATGACGAGGAACACCGCGATGAACTGCCCGAAGCTCTGGACGAACGACAAGACCATGAAGCCCAGACCCAGGAGCAGCACGCCCGCAGTGATCACGCGTCTCGGCGAGACGCGTTGCAGCAACGCGCCGTGCAGTGGGCCCAAGAGCCCGCTCTCGGTCCGGTGCAGCGAGTACGCCAACGAGATCGTGGTGCGGCTCCAGCCGAACTCGGCCATCCAGTACGCCGCGTAGGCACCGTAGGCCTGGAAGAAGAGCCCGGCCAGGACGGCCTGCAGCGCCATGGCACCGGCCACCAGGTACCAGCCTCGGTAGGTGCCTGCTGCTCGTCGGCGCACCCAGCTCACCATCGGCTGGTGGTCGGGCTGCGTGGCACGAGACGCATACGTCCTCTCGGGGCGACGTGAGCCGTGCGGCCGCCTTCCCGTGGCCGCCGGCAGCGTCGTCAGGCTCCACGCTACCGCAGCGCCTCACCGCGCACGGCGCACGAGGGACCCCGAGCGGCCCCCGTCCTCTTGTGTGACCACTCTGTGTACACGTCGTGCCCACACCGCATGTCGGCCGCCGCGACGCCACCCTCGAACGGCGAGTCGCTGGTCGCCGGCCGCCGGGTGTGCTACGATGTGACCACTACGTGATCACGCAGTGGTCATACAGGGAGGAGCCATGCGCGCGATCGGCATTCGAGCATTCCGGGACCATGCCACGAAGCATCTCGCCGGCAACGAGGTCCTCGAGATCCAGCGACACGGACACACGGTGGGCTACTTCCTGCCCCGTCGCGATCCGGACGGGCGCCCGCCGCTGGGCGCGCTCGCGGCCCTGCTCGAGCGCGCCATCGACGAGAGCGACCTCACGCAGCAGGAGATCGTCGCGCTGCTCTCATCCTCGCGCTCGGGTGGCTGAGCCGCGTCGCAGCGATCAGCCACTCAGGCGCCGCAGCCATGGCGCTTCAACCCGTCAAGGCGGCGCCCAGGCGCCTCAACCCGCCATCCAGCCTCCGTCGACCATCAGGTTCTCGCCGGTGACGAAGCTGGCATCGTCGCTGGCGAGCCACAGCGCCGCCTTGGCGACGTCTTGCGGCGTGCCGAGCCGCGGCATCGGCGTGCGGGCGCGCGAGTAGGCCAGGGCCGCCTCCGAAGCCGCCGGGCCCGGCTTGCCCGTCACGATCTTGCCCGGTGCCACGGCGTTGCAGACGATCCCGCGCGCGGCGTAGTCGACCGCCACCTGGCGCGTCAGGTACACGACGCCCGCCTTGCTCACGCCGTACGCCAGGCTGCCCGGCGCTGCGACCATGCCGTGCTGCGACGACAGGTTGACGATCCGTCCGCGCACACCGTCTCGCGGCTCCTGGAGGAGCATCTGGCGCACCGCCTCGCGGCAGCACAGGAACACGCCGCGCAGGTTCACCGCCATCACCCGCTCCCAGTCCGCCACCGTCGTCTCGGTGAGCGGCGCGCTCTCGCCGATGGCCGCGTCGTTCACCATCACGTCGAGCCGACCGAAGCGCGACACGGCCGCGGCGACGAGCCCAACGACCTGAGCCTCGTCGCCGACGTCGGTGCGTCGGTCCAGCACGCTGCCTCCCTCGGCCTCGATGAGCTCGGCCGTGGGGCGGCCGCCCTCGCGCGGCGAAGCACG
>SKMG01000404.1 GCA_007121175.1 Trueperaceae bacterium
GCCGCTGCCGCACCGGCAACCGGAACGCTGGGGCCGGGGGCGCGGGCACCAGCGCCGCGCGGCCCGGACGCGCGCGCGCCCTGGGGCTCCTCGGACTCGGTGCGCGACTCGTCGCGGTCCTTGCGCGCCGCGACCGCTTGCACCACATTGGCCATGAGCTCCTCGCGCCGTCGGTCGATCTCCAGCAGGATCGTATCGACCTTGCTCGCGAGGAAGCTCTGCCCCACCAGCGTCGGAATGGCAACGATCAGGCCCGCCGCGGTGGTCACCAGCGCCTGGCCGATACCGCCGGCGAGGAGCGCAGGGTTGCCGGTGCCGGCCGCGCTGATCTCCCCGAAGGCGATGATCATGCCCGTCACCGTTCCCAACAGACCCAGCAGGGGCGCGATCTGGGCGATCGTCGCGAGTGGCCGGAGGCCGCGCGTCAGGCGCTGCTCCTCCTGGAGCGAGGCGTCCTGGAAGGCGGCCTCGACCGCCTGGCGCCCGTACGGCAGGCGCAGGAGGGCCGCGTGCAGCGTTCGCGCGATCGGTCCGCCGTGCTGCTCGCAGGCGTCGAGCGCCAGTTCCAGGTCGCGGTCACGGACGGCGGCGTTGACACGCGTCATGAGCACGTCACCGTCGAGCCGTTCCCGAGAGAGCTTGGCGAAGCGCACCAGGAACAGGTACACCGCGTAGATCGACAACAACGCGATGGCCAACAGGACGACGCCACCGGAGATCAGCAGGTCCATGACGGGCTCCCTCGGGTACTCCGCATCGGCGTCAGCCTACGTACGCTCGCCGTGAAGGGCATGAGAATCCTGTACCGCATCGTCGGCAAGGTCGTCGGCGCGCCAGCGCAGCCGCTCGATGCTGCGGGCGCGCCGACCCTCCAGCGTGAGCGCGACCGCACACAAGGTGGCCGTCCCGACAGCAGGTTTGAAGCGGCGTGGCTGCTTGGTCCGCATGCGATGATGCACCTCCTCGAAGCGCATCCCGATCGATGAGTGTTCGACGCCGGTCATGCCGACGTCCGTGATCCAGGCCGTGCCTTGGTACAGCGCCTCGTCGGCGGTCTGGACGTGCGTGTGGGTGCCGATGACGGCGCTGGCGCGTCCCTCGAGATGGTAGCCCAGGACCTTCTTCTCGCTGGTCGCCTCGGCGTGCACCTCGACGATCACGGGCTCGTCTGGCCCAGCGGCCTCCACGATGGCATCGGCCGCTTCGAATGGGTCGTCCATCGCCTCCATGAAGAGCCTGCCCATCACTTGCCCGACCGTGATGCGCGAGCCGTCGCGAGCGGGCAGCGTCACGAAGCCGACCCCGGGCGTGCCGCGCGGGTAGGTGAGCGGGCGTACCAATCGCGGCGTCTCCTCGAGCAGTTGGGCCGCCTCGGGTTGGTCGAAGGTGTGGTTGCCGAGCGTCACGACGTCGACTCCGGCGTCGCGCAGCGCCCGGAAGTGCGCGCGCGTGATGCCGAAGCCGCCGGCGCAGTTCTCGCCGTTGGCGATGACGAAGTCGAACGACGCCCGCGCGCTGCGCAGGAAGGACTTCACTGCCGATACGCCCGGTGCTCCGTAAACGTCGCCGATGAACAGCACCCGCATGACGCACGGTACCGCACGGCGCCGCAGGAGCGCGGCAACGGCGGTGATAGCCTGAACCGCATGGACCTCGACGCCATCGACCGGCGCATCCTGGAGATCCTCCGTAGCGACGGGCGTGCCACGCATGCCGCCATGGCCAAGACGATCGGCCTCTCGGCGCCGGCCATCGGTGAGCGGGTGCGCAAGCTCGAACAGGCCGGCGTGATCAAGGGGTACCGCGCCGTGATCGATCCGGCCGCCGTGGGTCTGGGAATCTGCGCCTTCGTGGCGATCTCGCCGCAGCCGCGCAAACCGGCGGTCGAGCTGGTGTCGCGGCTGCTGGGGCTGCCCGAGATCGAGGAGCTGCACGCGGTGGCCGGCACCTACGCCTACATCGCCAAGGTGCGCGTCACGGACACGCCGGCGCTGGACGTGTTCGTCGATCGGTTGTTCATGCTCGAGGGCGTCGAGCGCACCGAGACCACGATGGTGTTGCGCACCAACGCCGAGCGCGCGCTCCACCTGCCCTGGAGCGAGCCGGGGCAGGGCTCGTGACGGCCGGGGGCGACCACACGCTCCGTACCCTCACCGCCGATGACGTCGACGCCTACATGGCGCTGCGCGAGCACTCGTTCGGGTTCCCTTCCGATGAGGACACCCGGCCCATCTTCGTAGAGCGCATGCCGCGCACGGTCGGAGCCTTCGATGCCGCGGGCGCCTTGGTGGCCAGCGCAGGGCAGTGGCGTCTCGAGACCTTCGTCGCCGGTCGGCAGGTGCCGCTGCTCGGCATTGCCAGCATCCAGACGTCGCCGAGTGTCCGCCGGCGCGGCATCGCCTCTCGCTTGCTGGCGCACGGCCTGGAGCTCGCCCGAGACGAGGGCATCGGGTGGGGTCTCCTCTACCCCTTCGATCCGCGCTTCTACGAACGTAGCGGCTGGCAGTCGCTGCCGAGCGGCGTCCGACTGCGCCTTCCCATGAGCCGCTGGCAGCGCCCGACCGAACTGGCCGCGGAAGAGCTCGGGAGCGACCTGCGCCGGGAGCTCCAACCGCTGCACCTGCGCTGCGCCGCGCAGTGGAGCTTCACCAACGCGCGCACGATCGGGCCGTGGGACGTCTGGTCGGACATGCGCCCGCCGCCGGGCGAGCGTAGCGCCGCCTATCGCGTTCCAGACGGTTACGCCGTACTGCGACTGCGCGAAGAGGGCCTCGACGGTACGGTCCTGGAGGTGCTCGACGCATCGTGGTGCAGCGCTGCGGGCCGCCGGAACGTGCTCGGCGTGCTGGCTGCCTACCGAGGTCAGGCCGAGCGGATCGAGCTCGAGGTGCCGCGCGACGACGGGCTGGCCTGGGCATGGGCCGACCGGTGGCAGGCTCGTGCGAACGAGACCTGCATGGCGCGGGTCGTCGACCTGCCTGCGGCGCTCGCCGCGCTGCCGGCAGCGCGGGAGCTGCCCCCGTTGACGCTGCACGTGGTCGACGACGCCGCACCCTGGAACGCCGGCACCTTCCGTCTGCTTCCGGCCCCGGGTGGTTGCGCCTGCGAGCGCACCGTCGCGACGCCCGACGCCACTCTCGACGCGCGCGCCCTGCCGCTCCTGCTCGGCGGAGCCGCGCGGCCGCGCTCAGTCGTGCGCGCAGGCCTCGCTGAGGGCGACGAGCGAGCGCTCGCGACGCTGTTCGCGCTCTCGGGAGGCGTCACGTCCTACCGACCCGGCAGCGACCGCTTCTGAGTCCGGCAGCCTCGGGCGCTCAGCCGGAGCGCACGGCCTCGAGGAACCAGGCCGGCAGGCGGGCCTGCTCACGAGCGAGGTACGCCGGCGCGTCGGCGTCGAGCAGGTAGGTCACCGCGTGATCGTCGCGACTGCGCACCACTCGGCCGTAGGCCTGCACCAGCGCCTGGCTGGTGCGCCAGGCGTACCACTGGGGATCGCGCTGGCGGCGCGCGGCCACCTGCGGGTCTCCCAGGTACGGGTAGGGCAGTTTGCAGATGATCTGCCAACGCGCTAGGTCGCCGGCCAAGTCGAGTCCCTCGGTCATCGAGGGGGTGAGCAGCACGGTCGGCTCCGGACGGCTCAGGTGCTCCTCGAGCGCGCTCTGGCGCCCGTCGGCGCTGACGTGGCTGATCAACCGCTGGCGCTGCCGCTCGGGCAGATCCGCCCGGAGCGCCGCCGCGATGCGGTACGAGTGGGTGTGGATCACGCCCTTCTCGGCCTCGTGGTCGGCCATGATGCGTGCGACCTCGCCTACGAGCAGTGGCAGGTCGCGGGCCTGATGGTGCCGTGTGAGGCGCGCGACCGGTCGCAGGACCAGTGGACGCCGGTCGGCCGGGAAGGTGCTCGCCACGCGGATCACGGCCGCTTCGTCCGGCTCGAGCCCGAGCCCGCGTAAGAAGGTGTGCTCGTCGAGCACCGTGGCCGTGAGCATGAGCGCGCGTTGCGCGTGCCCGAACAGCAGCTCCTCGGCCAGGCCGGCGACGTCGACCGGCTTCCAGGCCAGGTACGCCGAGCCCGCTTCGCTGCCGTGCTCGCAGACCCAGTCGACGCCGGCGTCGAAGGTGTCGCACAGCCAACGCAGGCGACGCACCTGGCCGTCGAGCCACTGCAGCGCCTGTAGCTTGGCCGCGGCGGCCAAGCCACCGTCCCGAACGCCGCCGAGCTCGGCGTCGAGTTCGGCGCGGCGCGAGACCAAGTGCGGCAGCATCGACTCGGCGACGTCGATCGAGAACTCCGGATCGAGGAAGGCGGGCAACCGCTCGTCGATACCGGCGCGCTCCAGCAGGGCATCGGAGAGGCGCGCCTGCAGGTACTGCATCAGGTGCGACTCCGCGCCGTGGGCCTCGTCGAGCACCAGCAGCTCACGCGGTCCGAAGCCTCCGGCATCGTTGACCTGATGGAGGAAGGCGGCGTAGTTCATCAGGGCGATCGGGGCAGCGAGCGCCTCGTCGCGGGCGCGATAGTAACCGCAGCCGTCGCAGGCCTGGAAGGCGTGACCCATCAGGCACGGTGCGCTGGCGGCGGTGGCGTGCGGCACGACCTCGCACGGGTAGCTCGCGCGGCCCTTGAGCATCGCGAGCCCGACGAAGTCGCGGTGGTATTGGTCTTGCAACACCTTCTGGCCGGTCAGCACGAACGCGCTCCGGGCTTCCTGGGCGAGCGAGACCGCCAGGGCGCTCTTGCCCGAGCCGGTGGGCGCCTCGATCACCACCACGCGCGCGCCCGCTCCGAAGGCCTCCCGGGCGGCGTCGAGGGCCTCGCGCTGCCCCTCGCGGTAGCTCGTGAACGGAAAGGACGCTCCGGCAGCGCGCACGCCGCAGGCTAGCATGCAGCCCCAGACGGTCCCTCCCGACTTCGGCCGCGACGATTGCGGCGGCTGCCGGGGTGGGCGTTGCGGCCCGCTCGGGCCCCGGCGCGACCCGCCATCCGGAGGCGTCCCTGGTGCGAGCCTCACCACGAGGCGGCGGCGCCCGAGTTGCGAGCGCCGCCGCCTGCCTAGCCTTGGTGGTGCCGAGGAGGGGACTTGAACCCCTACGACCTTGCGGTCACCAGCCCCTCAAGCTGGCGCGTCTACCAATTCCGCCACCTCGGCAGGTGGCCAATCCGCTACTGCCGGCGCGCCCGCGCGGGGCGTATCTCGAGCGGCCGCAAGAAAGAATTGTAGCACGCCCTCACGCGCTGTCAAAGCGCCCGGGAGCCGTGCGCCTCTGCGAGCCGGCACGGTGGCGGCCGCGGCGGTACGCTTGCCTCCATGACGCGACGTCGCTTCGAGCGCATCGACGCGGTGCTGCGCCGCCGTCAGCGTGACCTCACGATCCTGGCGGAGGACGTCTACAAGCCACACAACCTCTCGGCGATGCTGCGCAGCGCAGACGCAGTCGGCATCGGCACCGTCCACGCGGTGAGCCCGACCGGCGGGCTGCCGACCTTCAGCGCCACCAGCGCCAGCGCCGAGAAGTGGGTGGAGCTGCGGGTGCACGACGACCTGCAGGCCGCCCTCGCGCCGCTGCGCGAACAGCGCATGCAGCTGCTGGCGGCGCACTTCTCGCCCGCGGCGCACGACTTCCGCGACGTCGACTACACCCGCAGCACCTGCGTCCTGTTCGGCAACGAGCGCTCCGGCGTCAGCGCGGCAGCGGCCTTGGCCGCCGACGCCCACGTGATCATCCCCATGCTCGGCATGGTGCCATCGCTCAACGTCTCGGTCGCAGCCGCCGTGATCCTCTTCGAGGCCCAGCGGCAGCGCCGCGCGGCGGGCCGCTACGAGGAGCCCGCGCTCGACGAGGCCGAGCGCAACGACCAGGCCGTACGCTGGCTGTACCCGCGGCTGGCCGCCTACTACGACGCCCAAGCCTGGCCGCTGCCGCGGCTCGACGAGCACGGCTCGCTGCCTGACGGGATCGCCATGCCGCCACCGGCGACCGGCGGGTACCACCACTCCGTCGGCGGCCTATCAGACGAGCCAGACAGCTGAGGCTAGGCTGGCCCCATGACCCACCGAACCCAGCGCTTCCGCCACCGACCAGCGCTCATCGCGTTCATCGGGCTCGCCCTGTGCGCCGGCGCCGCCGCCCAGCAGCTCGAGCCAATCGCCGACGGCTTCGTCCAGCCGCTCGGCATCACCCATGCCGGCGACGGCAGCCAGCGCCTGTTCGTCGTCGAGCAGCGCGGCACGGTCAGGGTGGTCGAGGACGGCAGTCTGCAGCAGCAGCCCTACCTCGACATCAGCGATTCCACCCGCGCTCAGGGCGAGAGGGGTCTGCTCGGTCTCGCCTTCCACCCGGAGTTCGCCACCAACGGACGGCTGTTCATCCACTACACGGACCTCGGCGGCGACACGGTGCTCTCCGAGCTGCGTGCCGACCCGGCCGCTGCGCCTTCGGTCGATAGCGGCAGCGAGCGGATCATCCTCACCCTCGAGCAGCCTTTCGGGAACCACAACGGCGGCCAGATCGCGTTCGGCCCGGACGGCTTCTTGTACCTCGGCCTCGGCGACGGCGGGTCGGGGGGCGACCCGCTGAACGCCGGCCAGGACCTCGGCACGCTGCTCGGCACCATCGTCCGCCTCGACGTCGATGGCGCCGAACCGTACGCGGTGCCCGACGACAACCCGTTCGTCGAGGATCCGGGCGCGCTCGACGAGATCTGGGCCTACGGGCTGCGCAATCCCTGGCGTTTCAGCTTCGACCCCGCCAGCGGCGACCTGTGGATCGCCGACGTCGGCCAGAACGCGGTCGAGGAGGTCAACCGCCAGCCTGCCGACAGCCCTGGAGGCGAGAACTACGGTTGGCGCATCATGGAGGGCGACGCGTGCTTCGATCCGCCGACGGGCTGCGACCCGACGGGACTGACGATGCCGGTCATCACCTACACGCACGCCTCGGGCTGGGGCCGCTCGATCACCGGCGGCTACCTCTACCGCGGCTCCGCGGTGCCCTCGCTCGAAGGCGCTTACGTCTTCGCCGACTACGTCTCCGGCAACGTCTTCGTGGCCGAGGGAGCGGACGACGACTGGAGCGCGCGGATCGCGCTCGAGACGGAC
>SKMG01000278.1 GCA_007121175.1 Trueperaceae bacterium
CCTGCGTTCGCTGTTCGAGCGCCTCGGTGCCTCGGTGCCGCCGATCCCGACGGTGAGGTCGGCGGACGACGAGGCCTCGTTGGCGTTGGCAGAGGCGCTCCTGAAAGGCTAGTTCCCCTCCGTGGCCCCGGGCGCCGCGTCTCGTGGCGCCTGCCATGGCCCGACGCGGGCGCTCGCCGAGGAGCGGGAGGCGTGGCTTGCGGCGTGGCGCCGTCGAGGCAACCTACCCTGCTCGTGAGGACGGAGGCACGCCGACATCACGGCCGAGTCACGCCCGTATCACGCCCGCCTCTCTATGCTCGGCCGGCAAGGGGCCTGCGATCGGCGTCGAGCAGGCATTGCCGGAGGTCGAAGGTGTTCCACAGCCACGAATCGCTCGAGGGCTTCACCCGTGACCGCATCGAGCAGCGGCACCGCGAGGCGAGGCAGCACGACCAGCTGCAGCTCGCGGCGGGCGACGCCCAACCCAGCCGCTTCGCTCGTCTGGTATTGCGTCTGGCCGCGCTCGTTCAGCGCACGGACCGGCGCATGACGAACGGCGCCGATGCGCCGAGCGGCGGCGTTTGTGAAACCGCCTGCCCCGAACGACTCGCCGGCACCTGCCGCTGCGCGCAGCTCGGCGGGGCGTCGTGACGGCGCGCCATCATCCCGGTCGCATCCCAACCGTCGGACTGCCTGCAGCCGGCATCAGCGTGCGTCCGCGCCAGCGAGCGCGGGTAGGAGGACGACGATGAACCACAACCCCGAGTTGTTCGAGCGCACCGTGCTCAACCGCGTCGAGCAGCTGCGCCGCGAAGCGAGGGTGCACGATCAGCTGCAACTCGCACAGGCGAACGCCCGGCCCAGCGGCTTCGCTCGACTGGCAGAGCGCCTAGCCGGCCTTCGCGGTGGCATGGACCGGGGCGCGACGGCCGCCGACGAGGCCCGGCGCGACGGCGCCTGTGAGGTCGCCTGCCCGGAGCGACTTGCCGGCACCTGTCGCTGCGCGCAGCTCGGTCACGCGCTGTGACGTTGCAGCGCCCGCCTGCCCAAGGCCGGGTGGTGCGGGGCCGGTTCGGGTCATGACCTGTGCCGGCTGCCTCCCGACTGACCGACCGCGCGCTCGCGCCGCCGCAGCGCCTCCCACACCGGAAGGCGTCGCGGCAGGGTGCCCAGCGCTAGCGAGGTGACCTCCACCGCCAGCCGCAGCGCCGCCTGCAACGACAACCCGTCGCGCAGTCCGGCGAGCAGCACCGCATTGGAGGTGTCGCCGGCGCCGACGGTGTCGACCACTTCGGTCGCAGGCGCGCTCACCACGAGCAGCTCACCGCTCGCGTCGAGCGTGGCGGCACCGGCCGCGCCGAGCTTCAGAGCGGTTCGTCCGGCTACCAGCGGGCGCAGCCCACGTAATGCCTCGAGCGGAGTTGCGCCGGACAGGTCGAGGAGCCCGCGCGCCTCGTCGAGGTTGGGCAGGAACAGATCCACGTGCGCCAGCGTTTCGCTCAGCTCGGCGCGCACTGCGGCGCTCCAGCCCTCGGGCGGCCAGCCGGTATCGAGGGCGGTCACCACAGCGCGCGTGCGGGCACGCTCGAGCAAGGCAGGGAGCTCGGGCCGCCAGCGCGGTAGTAGGAAGCTCCCACCAACGAGCAGCAAGTCGCCGCTCGCCGCGGTCTCGACGGCAGCGGCCAGCGTCGCCGCGTCGGAATGCGCGAGGTGACCGAGGTACGAGACGAAGGTGCGTTCGCCATCGGGGTGACTGAGAGCAACTGTGACCGAGGTGGGGGCGTCCAGAACGCGCGGTGGAGTGCCGGTCCCGAGCTCAGCGGCGAGCCAGGCGCCGAGCATGTCGTTCCCGACGTCCCATACCAGTTGCGCGCTCACGCCCATGCGTGCGAGCGCCAGCGCGGTGTTGCCGAGTGCGCCGCCGACGCGTTTGACGAAGTGCTCGACGGTGATCTCGGTGCCCTTGCGCGGCCAGGCCGGGACAGGCCCGAGGATCAGGTCGACGTCGGCGTTGCCGGCGACGATCAGCCGGGGACGGCAACCTCGCCGCGAGGGCACGGCTTCGCTGGCTACCGGCACACTGGTGCCGCCAGGCACGCGCTAGCCCTTCACCCCGGTCAGCACCACGCCCTCGATGATCTGGCGCTGGAAGATGATGAACACGATCAAGACCGGGATGATCGCCATCGACGAGGTCGCCATGATCAGATGCCAAGCGGAGCCGGCCTCGCCCGAGAACAGCGCGATGCCGACCGGGACGGTGCGCATATGGGCCGACTGGGCCACGATCAGCGGCCACAGGAAGGCGTTCCAGTTGCCGATGAAGGCGAAGATCCCGAGCGCGGCGAGTCCTGGGCCTACCAGCGGTAGGCCGATGCGGATGAAGAGCCCGAACTCCGAGACGCCGTCGATGCGGCCGGCGTCGAAGAGGTCGCGTGGCAGCGTCAGGAAGAACTGTCGCATGAGGAACACGCCGAAACCGGGGATGAGTCCGGGGAAGAGCAGCCCCCAATAGGTGTCGACCCAGCCGAATTGCGCCGACATCACGAACCAGGGGATCACCAGCATTTCGGTCGGCACCATCAGGGTAGAGAGGATGGCGATGAAGATGAGGTTCTTGCCCGGGAAACGCATGCGGGCCAGCACGTAGCCGACCAGCGCGCAGAAGAACAGCACCGAGGCGGTGTTGAGCACCGCCACGATCAGCGAATTCAGGAACCAGCGCGGGAACGCGGTTCGGGTCAGCACCTCGATGTAGCTCGCGAGCGTGAAGCGGCTCGGCACGATCGCCGGCGAGAGCACCTCACGCGCGTCCTTGAACGAGCTGAGCAGCATCCACACGAACGGGAACACCATCAGCACCGCGCCGGCGCTGAGGAGCGCGTAGGCGAGCAGCGTCCAGCCGTTGAGGCGCCGGCGGACGCGAACGGGGCGCACGCTCGCGTCGAGGTCCTGGCGCAGCCTCCGGCCCTCGGGCAGCATCAGTACTCCACCCTCCGCTGCGTGAGGCGCAGCTGAATGAGGGTGATGGCGAGGATCAGCACGAACAGGACCACCGTCACCGCAGCGGCGTAGCCCAGCCGCGCACGACCGAACGCCTCTTGGTACATGTACAGCGCGATCGACAGCGTGCGGTTGAGCGGGCCGCCCTGGTCGGTGAAGTTGATGTTGACGATCTGGTCGAACAGCTGCAGCGCGTTGATGGTGGTGATCACCACCGCGAACACCAGCACCGGGTTCAGCAGCGGGATGGTGACGTGCCGGAAGAGCTGCCACGGATTGGCGCCGTCGATGCGCGCCGCCTCATAGTAGACCCGCGGGATGCCCTGCAGACCGGCCAGGAAGATCACCACCTGGAAGCCGAGCTGTTGCCAGATGATCACGACCGCCACCGCCGGGAGCGCCAGCTCGGGATCGCGCAGGAAGCGCTGCGGATCGATCGCCAGCCAGGGCGCACCGATGCCCTCGACGAAGTCCCACCAGCTGAGGATCAGACGGTTGAAGATGCCGAAGTTGACGTTGTACATCCAGCCCCACACCCAGGCGATGGCCACCGCCGGCGTGATGTAGGGGGCGAAATAGATGGCGCGGTACCAGCCGCGTCCGGTCGTGATCGCCTGGAGCAAGATGGCGATCAGGAGCCCGAGGGCGATCGAAGCCGGCACGGTGATGAGCGCGTAGAGCAGCGTATTGGTGAGCGCCCGGTGGAAGACCGGGTTGGTCAGCATCTCCTGGTAGTACTGCGCGCCGATGAAGACGCGACGCGCCGGATCGACGTGCCAGGTGAAGAGCGAGAGCCTGAACGACTGGATCGCCGGCCAGAAGCGGATGGTGGCGAAGAAGACCAGCGGCACGAGCAGGAACAGGTAGGCGTAGACGGCCTCACGCTGTGACAGCGTGAGGCGAGCCCGGGTGCTACGCCGTTGACTCCCGCTCTGTCCGGTCACTCGTCAGCCTCCGGCGGGGGCGCCCGGCAGGAGAGCGCGCAGCGCCCATCGGGCGGGTGTTCGGCGGGGAGCGCCGGCGCTCCCCGCCAGAGGTGTCCTCCCAGAGATCGGTCGTAGGCCGAAGCGTCGACCGATCCCGCGGGTCAGTCGTTGGCGAAGGCGTCGAGCAGCGCCTGGTCCGCGGCGGCGGCGATCATGATCGACTCGGCTGGGTCCATGCCCTCGAGCAGCACGCGGTTGAAGGCGTCGATCATCACCTGGCGCTGGGCGGCCTCGTCGACGAACTGGGTCGCCTCGGCGTAGGCCAGGCCGGCGATGAAGGGGCCGTTCACCGGGTCGGCGAGCAGGGCGGGATCGTTGACCAGCCTCCGCGCCGCGGGCAGCTCACCGACGACCTCGAGCCACAGCTCCATGGCCTCTTCGCTGGTCACGAACTCGACGAAGCGGGCGGCGGCCTCGAGCCGCTCGGGGTTCTCGTAGGCTCGCGGCGTCACCGCGTTCATCCAGAAGGAGCCGAAGTTGGACTGCACGCCGTTCTCGAAGGTCGGCAGCTCGGCAACGCCCCAGTCGAACTGGGCGTTCGCCCGCACCTGACCGATCGCGAACGAGCCGTCGACGATCATGCCGATGTTCTCCTGGTTGATGAAGCCGTCGCGGTAGCCGCCGGCCCCGGGGATGAACTCGAACACGGCGAACTCGTCGGAGAGCTGCCAGTCGGTCCAGGTGCGCAGCGCTTCGACGCCGATCTCGTTGTCGTAGAGCACCTCGCGGTTGTCGGCACTGTAGGGCGGCGTGCCGAGCTGGTTCATCAGCACCGTGCGGATCAGGTGGTGATCCTGGCCGCCCGGACCGTAGCCGATGCGCTGGAAGAGCGGACCGCGCTGGATCGTCAGCGCCTGACCAGCCTCGACGAACTCGCTCCAGGTCTGCGGCGGCGCCTCGGGGTCGAGCCCGACCTCGCGGAACATGTCCTTGTTGTAGAACAGCGCCAGCGCTCGCACGGCGGTGGGGAGCCCGTAGTACTCACCGTCGATCTTCACCGACTCCACCATCGGGATGAAGTAGTCCTCGATCCAGGCGTGGTCGATGTGCTCCTGCGGCAGCGGCTCGATGTAGCCCGCGCGCTGCCAGGCGGCGACCCAGCCGTAGAAGAGCTGCACCACGTCGGGTCCCTGGCCAGCGGCGGTGGCGGCGGCCACCCGCTGCTCGTAGGCGTCGTACGGGAAGGTCTCCTGGACCACGACGACGTCCGGGTTCGCGGCGTTGAACTGCTCGATGAGCTGCTCCATCGCCTCGATCCGGGTGTTGAAGTCGTACTGCCAGTAGGTGATGCGCGTCTGCGCCAGCGAGGTGCTGAAGGAGTACAGGAGCCCGATGGCGAGCACGAGCGTTAGGAGTCGCTTCATGGATCTACACGTCCTTTCCCGACCCGCGCAGCGTCTCGAGCGCGGCGTCGATGCGAGCGGTGATGCCCTCGACCGCTTCATGGTACCGCCCGGACCGCTGGCGCAGGGCTGCGAGATGGACGCGAACCGCCGCGGGAGCCGGCCCGCCGAGCCCGTTGCGGCGCTCGACGAACGCGCGCGGGCTCAGCGCGGCTGCCATCGCCTCGACCGGCATGGCGGGGCCGCCGACCGCGGCGAGGTCGGCCGGCTGGGCCAGCGTGAGAGGTCGTCCGGCGTCCGCCAGGTAGCGGACCAGAGCGGCGACCACGCGATGCGCCTCGGGGAACGGACAGCCGGTGGAGCGGACGAGCTCGTCCGCGAGCTCCGTGGCCGTCGTGTCGCTCATCTCGACCCGGCGCTCGAGCGCCGAGACGTCGAAGCGGCAGCCGCGCAGGCAGGCGAGCGTCAGCTCGAGCGCGCCGAGCAGCAGCTGGTGCAGCGTCTGCAGGGCGCCTTGGGCGTCGGGGCCGAAGTCGTTGAGGTCGCCGAAGGGGATGTTGTGCCCCGGCAGCAGCACGGCCTGGGCCACGCCGAGCGCGCGCGAGCAACGCGTGCGGGCGTGCTCGAGCGCCACTGGGTTGCGCTTCTGCGGCATGATCGACGAGCCCTGTACCAGGCCGTCATCCAGGTGCAGCACACTCTCGCCGGCCCAGACCAGCAGGTCGCACAGCAGCCGCGAGACGGTGATCGCCACGCTCTGGGCCACCGCCGCGACGTCGAGCTGCCAGTCGGCCGAAGCGACCGCGTCGTAGGTCGAGACGATCGGCTCGGCGAAGCCGAGCCGTGCGGCGGCCTGCTCGCGGTCGAGTGGGTGCGACGAGCCGGCCAGCGCCGCGGCGCCCAATGGGCAGCGATCGAGCCGCGAGAGCGCCTCGAGCGACCGCAGCACGTCGCGCTCCACGACGGCGGCCTGTGCGCACAGGTAGTGGGCGACGGTGGTCGGCTGGCCCGGCTGGTGGTGCGTGTGGGCGATCATCAGCGTCTGGAGGTGCGCCTCGGCCAGGTCGAGCAGGCCCACCTGGAGCTCCAGCAGCGCCCGCAGCCGCGTCAGCGAGGTCGACCTGGCGCGTAGCAGGTAGACGGTCATGTCGAGGTCGTTGCGCGACAGCCCCAGCCGCAGCCAGCCCAGCGCCTCGGCGCCGACGTCCGCCTCCAGCCAACGCTGGACCTGGAAGTACAGGTCGGGCACGTCGTCCGCACGGTCGGGCAGCGTGCCCTGTCGCAACCGTCCGAGACCCGCCTCGAGCGCCGCGAGCGCCGCGCGCGCGGCCGCACTCTGCGCGCTGGGCAGCTCGGCGACCGTGCGGGCGTGCGCGGTCAGCGCGTCGAGCAGGTGCTCTCGCAGGTAGCGGCGGGCGAAGTCGTAGTCGGGCGTGAGCACCCAGTCGCGGTAGGCCGGGTGCCAGCTCACCGACCGCTCCTGCCGACCGGCGTCAACGGCAGCCCGAGCAGCCTCGCGGCGTTGCCGCCGAAGACCCGGCCGATCTCCGACTCGGGTAGGTTCAGGGTGTAGCACACCTGTAGCTGCGCCTCGAGGTAGCGCTGCGCGAAGCCGCGCGGGAAGGTGCCGGAGTCGGTCCCGAACAGCAGCCGGTTGGGGCCGATGGTCTCGAAGGCCTTGCGGAACAGGTCCTCGAGCGAGAGGGGGTACGGCATCCAGCGGACCCACTGGTTGCTGCCCGAGCTGTCCACGTACACGTTCGGCAGGCTCCAGCAC
>SKMG01000419.1 GCA_007121175.1 Trueperaceae bacterium
GCTGGATCGACACCTACCAGGCGCTCATCCTGCCCGCGGCCTTCAGCGCTTTCGGGACCTTCCTGCTGCGCCAGTACTTCCTGACCATCCCGGGTGAGCTCGAGGACGCCGCCGTGGTCGACGGCGCGAGCCACTGGCAGATCTTCACCCGAGTCATCCTGCCGCTCTCGGGCCCGGCGCTCTCGGCGCTCGCGATCTTCACCTTCCTGTTCAACTGGAACTCGTTCCTGTATCCGTTGGTGGTGACCAACTCCGTATCGATGAGCACCCTCACCGTTGGGCTGAACACGCTGCAGGGCCAGTACACCACCGCCTGGACGCTGTTGATGGCGGGCAGCGTGCTGGCGCTGCTGCCGGTGCTCACGGTGTTCCTGTTCGCGCAGCGCTACTTCATCAAGGGCATCACCCTCACGGGCATCGGAGGACGCTAGATGACCGTTGCTTCCCATAAGGCCGACGAGCACGCAGAGGAGCGGGAGCTCGCTCGCGAGCGCGCGCTCGACGTCCTGCGCCGCTGCATGGCGCCACTGGGCTTCAAGGGCTCCGCATTCGAGGGCGGCTACCCGCAGGTGTGGGCCCGCGACGCTGGCATCAGCGCGCTCGGGGCGCTGGTGACCGGAGATCCCGAGCTCTCAGTGTGCACCCGGGCCTCGCTCTCGACGCTGGGCGAGCACCAGACCGATCTCGGCATGATCCACCTCAACGTCGACACCCGCACTGGCTCCGTCACCACTGAGAACGCCGGTGCGGTCGACGCGAACTTGTGGTTCATCGTGGCCCACGACGCCTATCGCCAGGCGAGCGGCGACCTCGACTTCACGCGCGCGGCCTGGCCGCGTCTCGAGCGTGCGGCGCTGTGGCTGCGCTACCAGGACATGAACGCCTGCGGGCTACTCGAGGTGCCTGAGGCGGCCGACTGGGCCGACCTCTACAGCGTGCGCTACAACGTCTTGTACGACAACGTTCTCTACGTCGGCGCGCTGCGGGCGCTGGCCAACATGGCTGCGGCGCTCGGCGCGAACGGCGCCGAACACGAGGCGCGCGCCGACGACCTCGCGCGCAAGATCAACCTGCTCCTGTGGCTCGACCGGCCCTGGGACCCGCACGCCTTCGCCGCGCAGCTCGAGGAGCTCAAGGCCCTGCGGCTGGAGTGGTACCTGCTCTACCAGAACACGGCCACCCTGACCGAAAAGCCCTACTACCTCGCCTGGGCCGGTTTTCGCGAGTTCGGTCACACCTTCGACGCGTTCGGCAACGGACTCGCGATCCTGCTCGGCGTCGCCGACGAACCCAGGCGCGAGCGCATCCTGACGCACGCCCGCGCGGTGGGCGCCGACGACCCCTATCCGATCAAGGCCTTCTACCCGCCGATCTACCCGGGTGAGCGCGACTGGCGCGAGTACTACCGCAGCCGCGAGCTGAACCTGCCGTTCCAGTACCACAACGGTGGTATCTGGCCGTTCCTCGGAGGCTTCTACGTCGCCGCCCTGGTCCACGCCGGGCACATCGACCGCGCCGAGCGCCAGCTCTCGCTGCTGATCGAAGCCAATCGCCGCGGTCAGCACGGCGAGTGGGAGTTCAACGAGTGGCTCCACGGCCTCTCCGGCCGCCCGATGGGGCACCCGCAGCAGGCCTGGTCGGCGGCGCTGCTGCTGTACGCGCTCGACGCGGTCGAGCGCGGCGAGCCGGCGTTCTTCGGCGCTTGGCGCCGCCCGGCGATTGCGGCTGCTACGGTAGGGACATGAACGACTGGTTGCCGCCGGACTTCGTCGGGCAGTACGTCGGCTCGAACGTGATCGCGATCGCGCTGCTGCTCGCGGCTTTTCGCTGGCCGCAGGTGGTTCGCTGGGCGTTCGTGGTCGTGTTCGCGGGTGGGGCAATCGCGAACGCCGTGATGGTCACGCTCGACCCCCAACTCTATGTGGAGGGTTACGCGGCGCTCGCCTGGCCGCTCTACCGGGGGTTCATCGAGGGCACGTTTTCGCGCTTCCCGGTCCCGATGGTGCTGGCGATCGCGGCTGGACAAGGGCTGGTGGCGCTGCTGCTCGCGCGTTCGCGGCGGCTCAGGTGGCTCGGCGTCGCGGGTGGCGTCGTGTTCCTGCTCGCCGTCGCGCCGCTGGGCGTCGGCTCGGGCTTTCCCGCCACCGTCGTCATGGCGCTGGCTCTGATCACTGCCGGGCGCCGGCTCACGTATCGGCCTCTGAGCGCCGCCGCGGCCCAGTGAGGCCGACGGCAGCCCCGCCTGGCGCCTCCAGGCTCAGATTGGAGCCGACGCGAAGTTCGGCTGAGATCCATGCCGCAGCCTGCCTGTGGGGCTCAGGCCGATGTGCGGCCCACCGCTCGGCTCAGGCCGGCTCGGGCACGTCGCGCGAGCGCTCGAACGCGGCTTTCACCTCTGCGAGGAACGCCGCGTCGGTCAGTAGCTCGGCGGCCACGCCCGCCAGTACGCTGGCACCGTCGAGCACGGTCGCGTCGCCGCGCTCGGAGCGGGCTGCGATGGCGAAGGCGGCGGTGTGCGGCAGCGCCTCGTCGTCGATCGACAGCATGCCGTGCAGTCCGGGCACGGCTTGCGAGACGTTGCCCATGTCGGTCGACCCGGCCGGGCCGTAGGGTTCGTATGGCGTCACGGTGCGACCGCGGCGCGTGGCGTGACGCTCGAAGGCCGCTTCCAGCGGAGCGTTGGCGAGGATCTCGGCGTAGGGGTGCGAGGCGTTCGAGACGAGGACCGTGGTGCCGGTCATGAGTGCCGCTCCCTCGAACACGTCGCGTAGCCGTGGCACCAGCTCGCCGTGCAGGTGACCCGCGTCGGCGGCGCGCGCCACGCAGGTCATGCTCGCCCGCTCGGGGATGATGTTCGCCGCGTCGCCGCCGTGGGTGATGATCGCGTGCATGCGGACATCACTGCGCACGTGCTGGCGCATCGCATCGATGCCGGCGAGCGCGAGGCGCACGGCGTCGAGGGCGTTGCGTCCTAAGTGCGGTGCCATGGCGGCGTGCGCCGGGACGCCGGAGTAGGCCACCTCGTACTTCACGCTCGCCAGCGTGGCCATGCCGGCCTGGTCGACGCTGGCCGGGTGCAGCATCAGCGCGGCGTCGAGGCCGTCGAAGACGCCCGCCTCGAGCAGCACGATCTTGCCCCCACCACCCTCCTCGGCCGGCGTGCCGATGACCTGGAGCGTGCCACCGAGCTCCGGCATCAGCGGCGCGAGCGCGAAGCCCGCGCCAGCGCCCATGGTCGCGATGAGGTTGTGGCCGCAGGCGTGGCCGAGCCCTGGCAGGGCGTCGTACTCGCACAGGATCGCTACCTTCGGTCCCTCGCGAAGCCCTTCCAGGCGAGCGCGGAACGCCGTCGGCAGCCCCCCGACACCGCGCTCCACGGCGAAGCCCCGCTCGTCCAGCGCGTCGGCGAGCCAGCCGCTGGCCTGCACCTCCTGGAAGCGGATCTCGGGGTTGGCGTGGATGCGGTGGCTGAGCTCGAGCAGAACGTCGCGCTCGCGCTCTAAGGTCGCGTCGATGCGGTCGGTGAGGGCGGCGACGTTCGGCATGCTGTTCTCCTTCGCTGCGCTCGGGCGTCTCAACCGGAGCCCGAGCCGTCCGGCTCGGCGGTGGCGCGGGGGCCGGATGCGAGGCGCGGCTCGCGCCGCAAGACCCAGAGGTCCGGTAGGGGAGCGGACCCCGGGACGTGCGCCACGGTGTCGAAGCCGAAGCGCTGGTACATGGCGGTGTTGTCGGCCTCGGTGCTCTCGGTCCACGCCGCCAACCCCTCGCTGTCGCACCGCTCCAGCACGTGGTCGAGCAGTTGGCGCGCTACGCCTCGGCCGCGCTGGCCCGGATCGGTCCCGAGCAGCGCCAGGTACCAGACCTGCCCGCGCTGCGCCTCCCGGGCTGCCCTGGAGCGCTCCGAGCCGAAGCGCCGCAGCGTCGCGCGCGCCTGCCACAGCAGCGGCACGATGTGCCGCAGCGTGCGAAAGCTGCGGCCGCTGTCGACGAGCAGGGCTCGGATCAGCGCGCCGATCGCTGCGGCGGCGCTCACGCCCACGCCGGGCGGGTTCCAGACCGCCACGCCGGCGAGTTCGCCGTCCTGCTCGACCCCATAGGCCGCAGCGTGGCGCGTCGCGGTCCGCAGGCGCACCAGTGCCTGGAGCCTGGCGATACGCAGCCGTTCGGTTTCGTCGGGGACGAGTGCGACCTGGCTGGGGTCGTCGGCGAAGGCGCGCGCGAGCAGCGCGGCGGCGGCCTCGACGTCCTCGGAACCGAGCACTCGCGGGCGCCGCACCGGCTGCCGATCGCTGCTCTGCGGCCCTGGTCGCACCGTCGGGTCGTCGTTGGCCATGGGTCACTCCTGATCGCGCGGACCGGCCTGCGCTGGTCGGGACCACGAACGCCCCGGCGGCGTACGCGCTCCAGGGCGTCGCTCTTTCGTGTATCACGGGCGCTCATACCCGGCAAGGGACTCGGGCTCGACAGCCGGGCCACCGCGGCATGCCCGCGAGCGCCGCGGGCGGCCGAGCGCCGCGGATGCTCTATCAGCGCCCCACGCTCTCGAGGCGCTCGGACCGCAGCCGGTGCTGCCGGTCGAAGAGCCGCGAGAACGCCAGCATCACGACTCCGAAGGCGCCGAGCGCCGTGGCGGCGGCGATCATGAACATGATGACGATCTGGTAGCGCACGGCGTCGGCGGGCGCGGCTCCCGCCAGGATCTGGCCGGTCATCATCCCCGGCAGGCTGACGATGCCCATCACCATCATCGCGTTGACGGTGGGGATCATCCCTACGCGCAGGGCGTCGACGATCAGGGCATGGCCTGCCTCCCAACGCGTGGCGCCCAGCGTCAGCAGCAGCTCGGCCTGGGCACGCCGCTGCGCCACGCCCTCGGTGAACCGGTCGAGCGCCAGGGAGATGCCATTGAGGACGTTGCCGAGCACCATGCCGAGCAGCGGGATCAGGTACTGCGCGTCGTACCAGGGGCGCACCCGTACGATGCCGACGAGCGCGAAGCCGGTGACGAGGAAGGCTGCGGAGAGCACCGACACCAGGCTGTCCCAGTACACGCCAGCGAAGCGCCGCTTGGTGCGCTGCACGGCCGAGACGCCCGCCAGGGCGCTCATCAGCAGCGCGATCGCCAGGATCGGTAGCGGCTCGTCGAGCGCGAACACCCACTCGAGCACCAGACCGATGAGCAGGAGCTGGACGGTCATGCGCACGCTGGCGATGAGCAAGGTCCGGGTCAGGCCCAGCCGGAGCCCGAGCGACAGCGCCAGGTTCACCGCGATCAGCGATGCTGCCAGCAGCAGCTGCGGCGGGCCGATCGGGAGGTAGGCGACGTCGTTCATGCGTGTCCGGCGAGCGTGAGGCGCCGGTTCGCTACGCGCTCGAGCTGCGTCTGCTGGTGGCTGGTCCAGATCACCGCCCGCTCCGGTGCGCCGTTGAGCCATGCCGCGACGAGGTCCTCGAGGGCGACGGTGGCGGCCTCGTCGAGCGACGCGGTCGGCTCGTCGAGCAGCAGCACGCTCGGCTCGAGCAGCAGGACCCGTAGCACCGCGACGAGCTGCGCCTCACCGCCCGAGAGCCCCTCGGTGCGCTGGCGCAGGAACGATTCGCCTCTGCCGAGCTGCCCCAGCGCGCGGCGCGCGCTCCGCTCCGGGAACGGCGTCGACCGGTGCGCCGCGAGTCCGAAGGGGAGCTGCAGGTTGTCCTCCACCGTCCCTTCGACCATGGCCGGCCGCTGCGGCAGGTACGCGACCTGGGTGCGGTAGCGCGGCATCGACCAGCTGCGCAGGCCTCGCCCCTGCAACTCGATCTCGCCCTCGTCGAGCCCGTCGAGGCCCGCGAGGGCGCGCAGCAGCAGCGTCTTGCCCGAGCCGCTCGGTCCGGAGACGGCGAGGCGCTCGCCGGCTGCTAGCGCGAGGTCCAGACCGCGCCAGAGCCAACGTCCCGCCACCCGGCGCCCCAGGTTACGGGCGTCGAGCAGGAGGCCTGATGGCGGCAGCGGTCCGTGCCGGATTCCCATCCGCGGCCAGGGTATATCACCGCTGCAGTGAGCAAACGCTCCAGGGCACGGACGTTTGTTCCTTTACTCAGCCCAGTGGTATCTGGTGCAATGGTGTCACGTCCAGCGGCAGCCTTCGTGCTCGGCCGCGGGTACGTTCGCGCGGGCGACGCTTCAGCGCCCGCCGTCTTGTGAAAGGGGTCGGAATGGCCGAGGACCTCCAGGCCCTCATCGATCGCCTGCAGCGCGAGGCCGTCGAGGAAGGACAACGGAAGGCGCGCACCATCGTGGAAGAGGCCGAGGCGCGAGCCGCGGCCATCGTCCGCGAGGCCGAGGCCGAGGCGAAGCGCGAGCTCGAACGCGCCGAGCGCGACGCTGAGGCCTACACCGAGCGCAGCAAGATCGCGCTCGAGCAGGCTGGGCGCGACTTGCTCATCACCGTCAGCCGGGCGATCGAGAACGTCGTCGCGGGCCTGGTGCACGAGTCGCTCAAGGAGGAACTGCGTCCCGAGCTGCTCGCCGAGATGCTCGTGAAGATGGCGCACGCCTACGGTTCCCGCAGCGGCCGCGAGCGACGGATGGCCGTGCTCCTCAACCCCGAGGACCTCGAGGTCTTGGTGCGCTACTACACGCAGCGGCTCCACGAGAAGTTGCCGCAGGGCGTCGACCTGCGGCTCGACAACAGCGTCGTCAAGGGGTTCCGGGTAGCGGTGATCGACGAGCACGTCGAGCACGACTTCACCATCGAGGCCATCGCACAGGCCCTGACCCATCACCTGAGGCCGCACCTGGCGCAGATCCTCCCGCGCGTCGTGCCGCAGGCCGAGGAGTCCGCTCAGGCCTCCGGGGCCGCGCCGAAGGCCACGCCCGACGAGACCGCGGGGGCCGCTACGCAGGCCGCACCCCAGGAGGCGCCGACGGCTGCGAAGCAGGGCACGCCGGAGGAGACGTCGAAGGTGCCGCCGAAGGCCACGACAGAGCGGGCTTCGGCGCCACCGCGGGCCGCGCCGAAGGAGGCGGCGAAGGAACCGCCCGAGGGCACGCCCCAGGAGGCGGCGAA
>SKMG01000212.1 GCA_007121175.1 Trueperaceae bacterium
CGTACCCGTTGCGCCGGGGTCTCGCCGAAACCGATCACCATGGTGGCGGTGGTGTAGAGGCCGAGCGCCTGCGCCTCGCCCATGATGCGGATCCAGTCGTCTGCCGAAATGCGGGCAGGCGACACGTGACGGGCGTGACGGACCTCGTCGACGAGCATCTCGCCGCCCCCGCCAGGGAGCCCGTCGAGCCCCGCCGCTTGCAGCTCGACGAGTACCTCGCGCGTCGACATCCGGGTGAGAGCGCTCATGCCCCTGATCTCCTCGGGGCTGAAGGCCTCGACGCGGACCCCGGGGTGCCGCTCGCGCAGGTGCTGCAGCAGCTCGAGGTACCAGCGCAGCGGCAGGTAGGGGTTGACGCCGCCCTGCATGAGGATGCGGGTGCCGCCCACTGCCTCGAGCTCCGCGACCTTCGCGGAGATCGTCTCGAAGTCGAGCGTGTACGAGTCGGCCTGGCGCCGAGTCCGATAGAAGCCGCAGAACGCACAGCCGACGTTGCACACGTTGGAGTAGTTGATGTTGCGGTCGATCAGGTAGGTCACGACCGAGGGGTCGGTGACGGCCTCCCGCGCAGCCCAGGCGCGACTCGCGAGCTCGAACAGCGGACGGTCGAAGAGCGACTCGGCTGCCGCCGCCGAAAGCCTCCTGGTGCGCATCGAGGACGCCGAGCTGCTCATCGACGCGAGTCTACCAACCCCGGACTGCTCGTCTCAGTCGCCTGCTCCGAGGCGTCCTGCACGCGTGCACGGTACCCGGGCTCACGAAGCCCGGCGTACAATGGAACGATGGCGTCACCGCCCGCCCCACCAGAACCGGCGAGCCCCTGGCGCGCGGTCTTCGAAGACGTACGCCGCGTGACAGCCCGGCAGCGCGACGAGTACGGCATGGTGGGCAGCATCAACTGGCTGCGGGCCAAGATGGAGCAGCGTGGGGCAAACCCGAACGTCGTGCGCAACATCATCTACCGCGACAAGGGCAAGCTTCCGGACAAGCGCGTGCTCTTCGAGATCCTCGACGAGCTGTGGACGAGTTACGGGCAACCGTCGCTGCAGGTGCCCGAGCTCCAGACCCACCTGGCGCTGGGCAACGGCAACGACCACGAGGTGCTGCAGATGCTCGGGCGTGAGAAGCGCCGCGCCTATCGGACCTTCGTCCAGGGCGTGCGCGCGGGCACCTATCCCAAGCTGGTGATCTGCGGGCGTCCCGGCTCCGGCAAGACGCTCCTGTGCGATTACATCCAGCAGGCGCTCGAGGTTCCCCCGAGGGCGGCCGAACGGCTGGTGCGTCTCGAGTTCAGCGACACCGACCTCGGCACCGCCCTGGTGCGCCTCGGCAGCGCGATGGGCGTGCCGATCGAGCTGATCGAGGCGAAGCTCGTGAAGATCGGGTCGTCGAGCGCCTTTGCGGTGCAGGCGGACGCCCAGGCCGACGTCGCGCGCTCGATCCTCGACGTCGCCCGCCACTTCACCGGCTCCCAGGTCCTGCTGCTGCACGTCTCACAGGCGCTCGGCGGGCAAGACGAACTCGGTCACACCCCGCTGCGCCTCAACAGCCCCGACGTGCCGCGCGTCTCGGCCGCCGAGTGGCTGTGGCTGTCGTTGTTCGAGCCGCTCTCCAAGCTGCCCACGACCTCGGTGCTGGTGTCGCTCAGCGACGTGCCTGCCCGGGTCTACCAACGCCTGGGTCGGTTCCAGGGTCCGGTGAAGCTCACGCCCCCGAGCCTCAGCGAGGCCCGGCGCTTCGTCAGAGCCCGGCTGCCCGCCGCCGACGCGGCGCATCACGAGGCGATCATCCAGCGCGCCGGTCGCTCGTACGAGGAGCTGCGGACGCTGACGCTGCTCGACGAGATCCGCGACCCCGCAGTGGAGACGCTCGAGACGATCAGCGAGCGCTCGTTGACCCAGCTGTCCCGGCTCGTGGCGCAGTCCGGCGATCGGCGCATCCGCAGCTTCCTCGCCGCCATCGCGGTCTTGTCGCTGCCGGAGTTCCCACACTTCCGAGCCGAAGCGCTCGCCGCGCTGCGTGGCCCCGACATGAGCGAGATGAACGACCTCGAGATCGCCTTCCTCGACGCGGTCCCGGGCGCCGAGGCGACCTACCGCTGCTTCTCCCGCGAGCTCGCCCGTGGTCTGCGCGAGACGCTCGCGGCCACCGATCCGGAGTGGTATCGCGTTCAGCACGACGAGGCCGCACGCTTCTACCGCGCAGCCGCCCGCTCCGACCCAGCCGGGGAGCACGCCACGCGACTGCTGAGCCACCTGCTCGAGGCCCGCAACTGGCGCGAGATCGTGGCCTGGATGGAAGAGCACGCCGCCCAACAGGCGTTGGTGCGGCGCCTGTGGCTCGCGGCGAGCAACGAGTTGCCGGTCGGACCAGAGCTGCAGCGGCTCGCCCTGCACGTCGCCAGGCACTACGTGGCGCGTGGCAGCTATCAGCACCAGGACGCCCGCGAGGCCTACGCCGTGCTGAGCGGCGCCGAGGACGTCGACACGCGCGTCTGGACCGGCCTCCAGCGCATGGAGGGCCTGCTGCTGCGCGGGCTGTTCGAACGGGCCGAAGGGCTGTTGGCCACGCTGCCGGAGCCGCGCGAGCCGCGGCTGCGCGCCGAGGTTGCGCTGGCGAGGGCCGCCATCGCGCGCTGGCGGGGTTCGCTCCTCGAGGCTGAGCGGCTGGTCGCGCAAGAGGTCTCCGGCAACCTGGCCTCGGCCGCCGACGGCCCCGACACGGCCAGCGCCAGGCAGCGAGCCCGCCTCTGGGGCGGCCTCATCGCCCGGGATCGCGGCGACCTCAGTGCGGCGCTGGCGTGCTTCACGCCGGCCGCGCCGGGCGACGATCTGATGGGCGCGCGGATCGCCTTCCAGCGCGGCGACGTGTTGATGCGGCTCGGGCACTTCGACCGCGCGCTGGAGGCGATCGACGTTGCCGTGGACCTAGCGCAGCGCTCGGAGGCGCTGGTCGCCGAGCAGACCCGCTACCTCTCGCGGCGCGGCACCCTGTACCGCCGCCGCGGCGACCTCGATGCGGCCGACGCCGACTTCGCCGCCGCCCGGCGCGCGCTTCGCGGTGTCAACGCGGAGGACGAGCGTCATCGCGGCGAGCTGACCGATGAGGCCGAGTACCTGTTCTGGCTGGCCCGTGTCGACGACGAGGCGAGCTTCAACATGCTCGCCCGGGGCGATTTCGACGCAGCGATCTTGTCGCTCGACCGCAACGTACGTCACTTCCGCCGCTACGCGAGCGCCCAAGGGGTCGACGCCACCTATCGGATCCTGCGCAGCACCATCCGGCTGGCCGTGGCCTACGGCTGCCGCGGGATCTCCCAGCGCTTCCGGCGACCCTTCGCGATCGGCCCGGCGCTCGACGTCCCGAACGTCGACCTGCGGCACTGCCGAGCGCTGCTCGAGCAGGTCGTCGAGCGCATCGAGAGCGCCGACGACCGCCTGCGGCTCAGCGCGCTCTATCGCGATGCGCTCTTGTCCGCGAACCTCTTCGCCGAGAACGGTCTCGACGCACTCGACTTCGCCCAGCGGGCGCTGCCGTCATCGGGTTACCCCTACCAGCGGGCGCAGGTCCACGCCCATGCGGCGGTCGGCGCGCTGCGCAGCGGAGACGCCGAGGCCGCCGAGGAGCACGTACGGAGCGCCTGCGACGGGCTCGATGCGACGCTGAGGGCGGCTGCTCCCGGGCCCGATGGCACCGCGGAACGGGGCGATGTCGAGCTCGCCGCCTGGCTCGTCGGCATGGACGCCTGCGCGGCGCTGCTGCGCGGCGACGTCGAGGCCGCCGGCGAGCGCCTGGCGTCGGGGCTGCAGCGCCGGGAGCTGACGCCCCACCATGAGGAGATGCTGCGCCAGGTCGGCGACGCGGCCGAACGGGCCGGACTAGCCGAGGGACTGCGGACCTCGGCGCTCGGGAGCCTCATGGGCCTGTGCCCCGAGGCGGCAACCTTCCCGCTGCGCTTCCCGGACGCGCTGGTAGCACGCTGGTGGCGCTTGGAGCACAAAGCCACGAGCCGAGCGCGCGCGCTCGCGAGCAGCGCGACGCGAGCGCTGCGGCAGGGGGTCGACGACCGAGCCTCGACGTAGGGAGAGGGAGACCCGCGTGCTGGTACGCGACGTCATGATCAGGAACGTGGTGGCGATCGACCCAGAGATGCCGATCAAGGACGTCACCGCGCTGATGGAGCTGCGCGACATCCGCCACTTCCCGATCCTCGAAGGCGACCAGGACGCGGCGAGCTTGGTGGGCATCGTCTCCGATCGCGATCTGAGGGCGGTGGGCTCGCCCCACCCGAGCGCCCGGCCCGACGTGACCATCCACGATGCCGTGCGCAGCATCATGGTGGCGCCGGTGACGACGGCGCACCCGGAGGACGCCATCGAGGACGCCGCGCACCGGCTCCGGGAACGACGCGTCGGGGTGCTCCCGGTGGTCGACGGCGACCGGCTCGTGGGGATCGTCTCGGCGCGCGAGCTCCTGCATGCGCTGACCGCGGTCACCGGGCCGAGCGAGCCGTCGACCCTCCTGGAGGTGGAGGTGAGCAACCGGCCGGGGTCGCTGGCCGAGCTGCTGCACTACCTGGCCGGGCGACGCCTGAACGTCTCGAGCGTCACGACGGTCCGCAGCGAAGCCGAGGCGGTCTGCGTCGCCATACGTGTCGACAGCATCGACGGGCCCGGCGTCGCTCGTGACCTGCTGCGCGCAGGTTGGACCGTCCTGTGGCCGGACGTGGCCGGCGGCCCGGCAGCCACGCCGGCCGGAGGGAGCAGCACAGCGACATGACCCAGACGCGAACGCTTCTCGTGGACGACCCGATCCTGGCGCGCTCGCCCTTCGGACCCTCGCACCCGTTCCGCGCGGAGCGCGGCGCGCTGACCCGTGCCCTGCTCGAGGACTGCGGCGCCCTGCGAGACGACGACGTGGCGGGCGTGGACGAGATCGATGAGCGGCTCCTCACCGCCGTGCACGATCCGGCCTACCTCGACGCCCTGGTGCGCGCCGGGCGCGGCAAGCCGGTCGACGATGCGCGCTACTACGGACTCGGCACCGGAGACTGCCCGATCGTGCCCGGCATGCACGAGGTGGCGCTGCGGGTGGGCGAGGCGACCGTCAGCGCCGCCGAGCTCGTCGCGAACGGCTCGGCCCGCCGCGTGCTGCACCTCACCGGTGGGCTGCATCACGCGCACCGGTCGCGGGCCTCCGGCTTCTGCCTCATCAACGACCTCGCGCTGGCGATCGAACACCTGACGCGCCGCCGCGGACTGCGCGTCGCCTACGTCGACGTCGATGCCCACCACGGTGACGGCGTGCAGGCCGCGTTCTGGGAGCGCGAGGACGTGCTCACGGTCAGCGTGCACCAGAGCGGTCGCACGCTGTTCCCCGGCAGCGGCTTCGAGGACGAGATCGGCGAGGGCGCCGGCCGCGGCTACTGCGTGAACCTGCCGCTCGACCCGTTCACCGACGACGCGGGCTACCTCGCGGCTTTCGACGCCCTGGTCCCCGCGGCTGTCGCCTCGTTCCGTCCCGACGTGCTCGTCCTGCAAGCCGGCGCCGACGCCCACTGGCGCGACCCGCTGACGCAGCTCGGGCTCAGCGGCGACGGGCTCGAAGCGGTGTTCGCGCGCGTGATCGCGATCGCTGAGCGCTGCTGCGACGGCCGCATGATCGCCACCGGCGGCGGCGGCTACGACGCCTGGCGCACCGTGCCGCGCGCCTGGGCGCGGCTCTGGGGCCGGCTCGCCGAACGCGAGCTCCCGGACGTACTCCCCGAGTCCTGGCGCCGCACCTGGGGCGAACGCCTCGGCGTGCGCCTGCCGACACACCTCTCCGAGGCCACACTGCCCGATCTCGACTCGCTGACCACAGAGCGGGCCGCCTCGCACGCGCTGGCGATCGCCCGACGGGTGGCGACCAGGGCGAGCCCACTGTGGCGTGCGAGCGACTGAAGCGGCGAGCGCGGACTCCGAGACCGGCAGCGGCGCTCGCGCGCCCGCCCGGTACACTGCCTGGCAAGCGCCCGCCGCGGCGACGAGCAAGGGGGAGAGCATGCGAATCGGATTCATCGGACTCGGCACCATGGGTGGGCCCATGGCCGCGCGCCTCCTGGACGCCGGCTTCGAGCTCACCGTGCACAACCGGACGCGCGAGCGCGAGCAGCCGCTGGCTGAGCGCGGAGCGCAGCGTGCGGCCTCGCCGCGCGAGGCGGCGACCGGAGCCGCGGTGGTCTGCACCATGGTGTCGGACACGCCAGACGTCGAGGCCGTCCTGCTCGGTGAGCACGGGGCGGCGGCAGCGCTCGAGCCAGGTGCGATCGTGATCGACATGAGCACCATCTCGCCCGAGGCGGTGCGCCGGTTGCACGCCAGCCTCGCCGAGCGCGAGGTCGCGCTGCTCGACGCACCGGTGTCGGGCGGTAGCGAGGGAGCCCAGCAGGGCACGCTGTCGATCATGGTGGGCGGCGACGGGGCCGCACTCGAGCGCGTGCGGCCGGTCCTCGAGGTGCTCGGCAGGACGATCACCTACGTCGGCCCGAGCGGTGCGGGACAGGTGGCCAAGGCGATGAACCAGGTGATCGTGGCCGGCACCTATGCGGCCGTAGCCGAGGGACTGGCGCTGGGCGTCGCCGCTGGGATCGACGTCGAGGCGGCGCACCGCGCAGTATCGGGCGGCGCAGCCGCCTCCTGGGGCCTCACCCACCGTGGTCCCAACATGCTCCGCAACAGCTACCCGCTCGGCTTCCGGGTCCGCTTGCACCGCAAGGACCTCGGCATCGCACTGGATACCGCCGCCGAGCTCGGCATCCCGCTGCCGCTGGCGGCCTATGTGGCGCAGCTCGAGACGGGACTGATCAAGCGCGGATACGGCGACGAGGACGTGAGCGCCATCGCCCGCGTGGTGCGGGAGCAGGGCGGCCTCGACTCCTGAGCGGCGGCCGAAGCGCCACGGCCCACACCCGCGGATCGTCCTCGGTCGCGTTCCGCCCGCTCGGATAGGTGATCACCTCGA
>SKMG01000377.1 GCA_007121175.1 Trueperaceae bacterium
GGCTGGCGACCAGTCGGTGGGCTCCCAATCGGTGGGCACCGGACCGCACCGCTTCGAGCTCACCACGCTGGCCTACGTGCGACGTGGCGAGCACACGCTCATGCTCGAGCGTGATTCGGCCGGCGGCCCCGAAGGGGGCCGCTGGAACGGCCTCGGCGGCAAGTTCCTGCCCGGCGAGAGCCCCGAGGCCTGCTTGCGGCGCGAAGTCGCCGAGGAGGCCGGTATCGAGGTGCTCGGCGCCCAACTCAAGGGGTTCCTCAGCTTCCCGGCGTTTCGGGGCGCGACCGACGTCTACAGCTTCGTCTACCTGGTGACGAGCTTTCGCGGCGAGCCGCCGGCGGCGGGACCCGAGGGCCGGCTGCACTGGGTGGAGACGACGCGCGTGCCGGAGCTACCGTTGTGGGAAGGCGACCGCACCTTCTTGCCGTGGCTCGACCGCCCGGGCTTCTTCAGCGCGGAGTTCCGCTACCAGGGCGGCCGCTTCGTCGGCTTCGAGGTGCACCACTACGCCAGCGACCTCAGCTTGTCCTGATCGAAGAACTTGACCAGCCGCTGCGCCAGCGTCATGTCGCCGGCCACCCGGATGCGGCCGGTCATGAACGCCATCATCGGGTTGATCTTGCCCTCGAAGAGCGCCACGAGATCATCGTCCCGCATGGTGACGGTCAGGTCGGGCGCCTCGGCCCGCCCCTCCACCGTGCGGATCTCACCGCTCTCGAGCACGTGGTAGAGCGGTTCGGAGAGTTCGTACTGGATCACCGCCGAAGTCTCGCCTGCGGCCTGGGTATCGACCGCTTCCGGCAGCCGGAACAGGAGTTCTTTCGCAGTCATGCTTTCTTATACGACGTCTCTCGGCGCACGAGCGTCGCCTTGCAACGCCCGCGCCGTTCGGGCGCCGCTCGACCGGCCGGGTACAGCCGGCCAGGTGAGGCGCTGGAGGCGGGACGGCCGCGCCGGGCCGGCGCGGAGCGGGCCGAGAAGCGTGCGATAATGCCGCCTCACTGCGCCGCGCGCGCCGCGTGCGCCCCGGGAGGCCACATGACGATCGTGACCGTTGTCAAGCAGGTTCCTGAGGCTGAGGCGCGCGTGCGGGTCGTCGACGGCGCCCTGGACCTCGCCGGCGTCACCTTCGTGCTCGACGGCATGGACGAGTACGGTGTCGAGCAGGCTCTGCGCCTGCGCGAGGCGGGGACGGCCAGCGAGGTGGTCGTGCTGGGCTACGGCCCGCGGGAGACCGAGCGCGCCCTCCGCACGGCGCTCGCCATGGGCGCCGACCGCGCCGTGCTCGTCGTTGGGGACGCCTTCGACGACCCGCTCACGGTGGCGCTGGCGCTGGTCGAGGCGGTGCGCGAGGCGGCTGCCGAGATGGTGTTCGTCGGCGGGAAGCACGCCGACTGGGACAGCGCTGCGCTGGGTCCGGCGCTCGCCGAGGCGCTGGGGTGGCCGCACGTCGACTGGACTACGGCGCTGCGCGTCGAGGACGGGCGCTTCGAGGCGGAGCACGAGATCGACGATGGGAGCGAGACGCTGCGTGGCAGCCTGCCGGTGGTGATCACCACCCAGCAGGGGCTGGCCGAACCGCGCTATCCGACGTTGCCGAACATCATGAAGGCCAACCGCAAGCCGCTCGAGGAACGCTCGGTCGAGCCGCGTCCGAAACGCTCCAGCGCCCGCTCCTACGCTGCGCTGGAGCGTCAACGGCGGCGCGTCGTGATCGAGGGCGATGCGCGCTCGGCCGCTGATGAACTCGTTCGCCGGCTGCGCGATGAGGCGAAGGTCTTATGAGGTGGAGCCGATGATCCTGATCGTCGTCGAACACGCTGCTGGCGAGCCGCGCCGGAGCGCTCTCGAGCTCGTGAGTGTCGGCCGCTCGTTGGCGCAGGCGAGCGGAGCGCCGCTCGCCGCGCTGGTGCTCGCTGGCGCTGGTACCGGCGGCACTGGCGGGGCTCTTGGTGCCGAGGCTGTCGCGGAGCGCATGGCGAGCTTCGTGCCGGACGTGCACGTCGTCGAGCACGAGGTCCTCGAGCCGCCGCGCGCCGAGACCATGACCCGCGCCCTGGCGCACGCTGCAACCACCCTCGGCGCCAGCGTCCTGCTGCTGCCGGCGTCGCGCCTGGGGTTGTCCTGCGGACCGCGCGTGGCGCTGCGATTGGGCGGGTCCCTGCTCGAAGACGTCACCAGCGTCGCGTTCGAGGACGGCGCGGTGGTGGCGACTCGTCCGGCCTTCCTGGCACGCGTGAGCGTCACGGTGGTCGCTGAGGCCGAGCCGGTCGTCGTCAGCGTCGAGCTCGGCGCGCCGCCACGAGCCTCGCCGCTCGGCGGAGCCGGCGGGGTGCATCGGCTCGAGGTGCCCTTCGAGGCTCGAGATGAGCGCTTGCAGTCGCTCTCACGGCGCGCGCTCGCGAAGGAGCGGGTCGCGCTCGACGAGGCCGAGGTGGTGGTGTGCGGCGGCCGCGGACTCGGTTCGGCCGAGGCGTTCGAGCGTCACGTGCTACGGCTGGCCGAGCGCCTCGGCGCCGGCGTGGGCGCGACCCGCGCGGTGGTCGACGTCGGGTGGCGCTCCTACGCCGAGCAGATCGGCCAGACCGGCACAACCGTCGCCCCGCGGCTCTTCGTCGCACTGGGCGTCTCGGGCGCCGTGCAGCACGTCTCCGGTATGAACCGCTCGGGCGTGATCGTGGCGGTGAACACGGACGCCGACGCGCCGATCTTCCGGATCTCGGACTACTGCGTCGTCGGCGACGTGAACGAGGTGGTGCCGGCGCTCGACGAGGCGCTGGCCGGGATCGGTTGAACGGCGGCGCCACCGGCGCTACCACCGGCATCGCCGGGGAGGCGGTGCGGCTGCGTCACGCCGAGGCGGCCGACGTTCCGGCGCTCGTGGCGCTCGAGCGCAACTTCTCCGGCGACCGCATGTCGCGTGCCTCGCTCGCTCGGCTGGTCGCCGCGCCGGCAGCGTCCGTGTGGGTGGCGGAACTCGGCGGCCAGGTCGTCGGCGACGCGGTCGTGGCATACCCGCCGGGCTCCGACGCAGCCCGGGTGTACAGCCTGGCGATCGAGCCGGGTTTCCGGCGCCGCGGCATCGCCGCCTCGCTCATGCGGCGCCTCGAGCTCGAAGCCGTCGAGCGCGGCTGCAGCGCGCTACGCCTCGAGGTCCGGGTCGACAACGTCGCCGCCCGCCGGCTCTACGAGGCGCTCGGATACGAGCTCGTCGGCACGGTCGAGGGCTTCTACCACGACCGCAGCAGCGCGCTGCTGCTGCGCAAGCTCGTCGGCGCGGCCCGGGAGGCGCCCGGCGCCGGGAGCTAGCAGCGCGGCCGCCCAGGGTCGTTGCGCACGGCGTGTCGGCGTTCAGTCCAGGCGACCATCGAAGCCGGCCTCGCCGTCGACCAGATAGCGCACGATCTCGGCGTAGATCTCCGGGTTAGCCCTGTCCTCCTCGCTGGCTGCGATCGTGGGGTTGTCGTTGACCTCGATCACGACGTAGCCGCTGTCGAACTCCTTGATGTCGACGCCGTAGAGGCTGTCGCCGATCGCGGCCGCCGCCTTGCGCGCGATCGTCAGGAGCGCCGGCGGCGCTTCCTCGCGCGCGATGCAGCGCGTGTGCGTCGAGCTGCCGTCAGCTGCACGCTCCATCGTCCGCCAGGCGTCGGTGGCGAAGCGGTACTGCAGTACCGCCAGCACCCGGCCGTGCAGCAGGATCACGCGCCAGTCGAAGCGGCTCGGCACGTACTGCTGCACCACCAGCCGGTCGGCGCGGCGCAGGAAGCGCTGCCCGACGCGCACGAACGCCTCGGGGGTGGTGACTCTGTCGACGTACGCCGAGAAGCTGCTGTTGGGCGCCTTGAGGACCAGCGGCGTGCCCAGCGCCTCGAAGAGCTCGCCTGCGTGGCCTGCGTCGAGGTCTGCCTGGCGCAGGCAGCGGGTCTCTGGGAGCGGCACCCCGGCCCGGACCAGCCGGCGGTACATCGCCAGTTTGTCGCAGCACAGGCGGATGGAGTCCGAGGTGTCGAGCACCCGCTTGCCCTGGATCTCGGCCCAGCGCGCCACGACGTAGCTCGTGTTGAGCGGGTCGGTGAGAGCCCGGATGAACACCGCGTCGTAGTTGCGCAGGTACTTCAGCTCGTTCCTGAAGATGAAGTCGGCCTCGTGCCCGAGCTCGAACGCCGCGTTGCGGAAGTTCGACAGCGCCGTGAGCTCGACGGAGGACCGGATGGTGTAGCGCTCGGTGTAGATCGCTAGTCGAGCCACGTCCCGCATTCCTCGAGGCGAGTGCGCTCTTCCGGCGTGAGGGCCGGCCACGGCAGCGGCTCCAGCGCCGAGAGCGCGAACGCGCCGGAGGTGACGATCACGCGTGCCTTCATCAAGGGGAGCCGGAAGCAGGCGAACAGCTCACGCGCGTAGCTCTGGTACTCAGGCACGTCGGTGCTTCCGAGGACCACCCGCAGCATGTCGACGCGGCAGCCCTCGGGCAGCCGCTGGCACAGCACCGCATACTTGCCAGTGTAGGTGAGGCCTCTGCGGCGCGCCTCGACGGCATCGCGGTCGTCGAGCCGCACAGCTCGGCTGGAGAAGGGGTTGATGGGATACGCCATGAGCGGCGGCGTTGGGAAGCGGTCGGTGACCACCTCGAAGCTCGGCACCGCCAGGCCGTGCCGGGCGGCCAGCGCCAGCGCCACCGGGACCACGTAGGCGTCGAGCGCCTCGGCCGTCGTCGGTATCACCTGCTCGCCAGCGTCCTCCAGGTCGAGCGAGCGGTAGTAGCCCTCCTCGAGGTAGCCGTAGTTGCCGCTCAAGTTCGCGAGCAGCGGCCGCCCAGGGTCGAAACCCCAGGCGGCCGGCACGAGATCGTGATGCAGCGCGAAACTCTTCGGCGTCGCGCGACGCGTGGAGCTCGACGCCGACCCGCGACCCGCGGTCAGTCCCACGCGACGCTGCCGAGCGCGGCAACGCCGGGGAGCGTCTTGCCCTCGAGCAGCTCGAGCGAGGCGCCGCCTCCGGTCGAGATGTGGCCCATCTGGTCGGCCAGACCCAGGTCGTTGATGGCGGCGACGGAGTCCCCGCCGCCGATCACGGTCATCGCACTCGAGGCGGCGAGCGCCTCGGCCAGCTTGCGCGTGCCGGTGTCGAACGGCGACACCTCGAACACCCCCATGGGGCCGTTCCAGAGCACCGTCGCGGCGTCGTCGAGCGCGGCCAGGAAGGCCTCGATGCTCGAGGGCCCGATGTCGAGCCCGAGCAGGCCGGCAGGGATGGCGTCGACGTCGTGCACCGACGTCTCGGCCTCGGCGGCGATCTCGCGGGCGCACAGTGCGTCGGTGGGCAGCAGCAGCTCAACGCCTCGCGAGCGGGCCGCTTCGGTCAGCTCTCTCGCCAGCTCGAGCCGGTCCTCCTCGACCCGTGAGTCGCCGACGTTGCCGCCGCGCGCCTTGACGAAGGTGAACGCCATGGCGCCGCCGATCAGCAGCCGGTCCGCCACCTCGAGCAGGCGCTCGATCACACCGATCTTGTCAGACACCTTGGCGCCGCCGAGCACGACTACGAACGGGCGTTCGGGCGCCTCGAGCAGGCCGCCGAGGACGCGGAGCTCACGCTCGAGCAGCCGCCCGGCACACGAGGGCAGCAGCCGTGCCACGCCCTCGGTACTCGCGTGCGCCCGGTGCGCGGCCCCGAACGCATCGTTCACATACGCGTCGGCATAGCTCGCTAGCACCTGGGCGAGCTCTGGGTCGTTGGCCGTCTCGCGGCGATCGAAGCGGGTGTTCTCGAGCAGCGTCACCGACCCTCTGGGCGCCTCGGCCACGAAGGCCTGCTGTTCGTCGGCTCCCGGCCCGGGGGTGGCGAGGTAGCGCACGTCGCGCTCCAGCAGGGTCCCGAGGTGAGCAGCTACCCCCTCCATGCGAGCGTCGTCCTGCGGCCCCTTGGGCCGGCCCAAGTGGCTGCACAGCACCAGCGTGGCGTCGCGCTGCAGCAGTTCGCGCAGGGTGGGTAGGCTCTTGCGGATCCGCGTGTCGTCCCCGACCCCGCCGTCCTTGAGGGGGACGTTGAAGTCGACGCGCACGAGGATGCGCCGGCCGTCGACCCGAGCATCGTCCAGGGTGGGGAAGGATGGCATCGCTCGCCTGATCCCCGGCGCCTAGAGGCGCTCGCCCATGCGCTCGAGCACGTCGACCATGCGTGCGGCGTAGCCCCACTCGTTGTCGTACCAGATGAAGACCTTCGCCATGCGGCCCATCGTGCGGGTGAGCGGCGCGTCGAAGATGCCGGAGTGTGGGTCACCGACGATGTCGGACGAGACGATCGGCAGCTCGTTGTACGCCACGATGTCCTTCAGCGGGCCTTCCGCGGCCTCCTTGATCGCGGCGTTGAGCTCCTCAGCGGTCGCCTCGCGCTTGAGGACGATGGTCACGTCGGAGACCGAGCCGGTGGCCGTGGGAACGCGCACGGCGAGGCCGTCGAAGATGCCCTTGAGGCTCGGCAGTACCTTGCCTACGGCGCGCGCCGCGCCGGTGCTGGTGGGAACGAGGTTGGTGGCCGCGTTACGCGCGCGACGCAGGTCCTTGTGGGGACCGTCGAGCAGCATCTGGTCGTTGGTGTAGGAGTGAATGGTCGTCATCATGGCCTGCTCGATGCCGAAGGTCTCCTCGATCACCTTCATCACCGCGGCCAGCGAGTTCGTGGTGCACGAGGCGTTGGAGATGACCTCGTGCGAGCCCGGGTCGTAGTCGTTCTCGTTGACGCCCATCATGATGTCGAAGTCGCTGTCGCCCGAGGGGGCGCTGATGAGCACCTTCTTGACCGAGCCGCCGAGGTGCTTCGCCGCGTCGGCGCGCTTGGTGAAGATGCCGGTGGACTCGACGACGATGTCGACGCCGTGCTCACTCCATGGGATCGCCGCGGGATCGCGCTCTGAGGTGACCAGGATCCGCTTGTCGTCGACGATGA
>SKMG01000344.1 GCA_007121175.1 Trueperaceae bacterium
CCGCTCCCGACCGATTCGCCGCAGCGCATCCAGCAGCTCATCGACGAGGTGGAGAAGGAACTCACCCGCACGCGGGAAGGGCTCGCCGCCTTGAGCGAGCGGCGTCTCGACGTCGAGCGCTGGCTGCAGCGCACCGAGGACGAGCTGCGCTTCGAGGAGGCGCGCGCGGCGATGGAGACGGTGGGCGCCGTGTCGCTGCTGCGCGGCTTCGTCCCCGCCGACGAGGTCGAGCGCCTCAGCGACCTGGCGCGCGAACGCGGCTGGGGCCTGTGGGTGACCGACGTGGAGAACGACGCTGCGGCGCCGACGCTGATCCGCAACCCGCGCTGGGTCGAGTCGATCCGGCCGGTGTTCGGGTTCCTCGGGATCGTGCCGGCATACGGTCAGATCGACATCAGCCTGCCATTCCTGGTGTTCTTCAGCATCTTCTTCGCCATCATCGTCGGCGATGCGGGCTACGGGCTGATCTTCCTCGGCCTCACCGAGCTCGCGCGCCGCAGGTTGCCCAACGCCTCGGCCAACGTGATCAGGCTGCTGCGCATGCTCTCGATCGGCACGATCGTGTGGGGCGTCGCGACCGGCAATTACTTCGGCGTGACGCTGCCGGGGGTGTTCACGGCCCTGCAGCTCGGGTGGTTGACCGACGAGCGCAACGTCATGATCCTGGCCTTCACCATCGGCGTCATCCACCTGACGCTGGCGCACGGCTGGAACATCGTGCGCTTCTCGAACTCGACGCGCGCGCTGGTCGAGCTCGGGTGGATCTTCACCACCTGGACGATGTACTTCCTGGCGCGTCAGCTGGTGGTCGGCGATCCGTTCCCACAGCTCGCGTGGGTGTCGCTGGCGATCGGTGTGACGCTCATCGTCCTCTTCATCACCCCGTGGGGGCGCCTGCGCAGCGAGTGGTTCACCCACGCGATGCTGCCGCTCAACCTGGTGAGCAACTTCGTCGACGTCGTCTCGTACGTGCGCTTGTTCGCAGTCGGCGCGGCCACCTTCGCGGTCGCCGAGGCCTTCAACGACCTCGCGATGTCCATCGGCCTGGGCGGGATCCTGGGCGGACTGGTGAGCGCGCTGGTGCTCTTCTTCGGCCATACCCTGAACGTGCTGCTGGCTGCGATGGGCGTCTTGGTCCACGGCGTCCGCCTCAACACGCTCGAGTTCGCCGGCCACCTCGGCCTCTCTTGGACCGGGCACCCCTACCGTCCGTTTGCTCGCGTCGTTCGCCCGGACGCAGAAGGAGAACCAACATGGAACCCCAGGTGATGCTCTCGCTGGGACAGGCCGGCGCTGCGGCCGTGCTCGGACTCGCCGCGGTCGGCTCGGCGTTCGGCACCGGCGCTGCTGCGCTCTCCGCCATCGGCGTCTGGAAGCGCGCCTACGCGCTCGACAAGACCGCGCCGTTCATCCTGGTCACGTTCATCGGGGCGCCGTTGTCGCAGACCATCTACGGCATGATCCTCATGAACACGATCGTGCAGACCGCGGCCCAACGGGCCGAGGCTGGCGACTACGTGGGGTTCCCGGCCATGCTCGCCGCCGGTGTCTTCGGCGGACTGGGGATGGCGGCCTCCGCCTACGCCCAGGGTCGGGCGGGGGCGGTCGCAGCCGACGCGATCGGCGACACCGGCAAAGGCTTGGGGAACTACCTCATGGCGATCGGCATCGTCGAGACGGTGGCGCTGTTCGTGCTGGTGTTCATCCAGGCGACGCTGTAGGGCAGGGAGGCACTGGGCGCCGCTGGCGCCGGGAGCCTCCAGGCGGCGCTGTAGCGCAGGGCGCCGCGCCGAGAAGCAGCCTGTGCGCGCCCGGACCGGTATCCTGACCGACGGCGGTCGACCGGTCTGGGCGCGTTATGGTGTCTGGCGGTCGGCCTGGGAGGCAGCATGCCAGAACGCGTCCGTTGGGGTGTCATGAGCACCGCTCGCATCGCCCGAGAGAAGGTCGTCCCGGGCATGCTCGGGGCCCGCAACGTCGAGGTGGTCGCGATCGCCTCGCGCAGCCTCGATCGGGCTCGCGCGTCCGCCGCGGAGCTGCGCATCCCCCGCGCCCACGGCAGCTACGAGGCACTCCTGGCCGACGCCGACGTGGACGCCGTCTACGTGCCGCTGCCGAACGCGCTGCACGTCGAGTGGTCGATCCGTGCCCTCGAGGCGGGCAAGCACGTGCTGTGCGAGAAGCCGCTGGGGATGAATGCTGCGGATGCGGAGCGCCTGGCGCGAGCGGCGAGCGGGCGGCCGGAGCTCAAGGTGATGGAGGCGTTCATGTACCGCTTCCACCCGCAGTGGATCTTTGCGAAGCGCCTGGTCGACGAGGGCGCCATCGGGCAACTGCTGCAGGTGCACTCCCACTTCTCCTACTACAAGCTCGATCCGGACAACATCCGCAACCAGCCCGAGGCCGGCGGCGGGGGCCTGATGGACATCGGCTGCTACGACGTCTCGCTGGCGCGCTACCTGTTCGGCGAGGAGCCGCTGCGGGTGATCGCCGCGGTCGACCTCGACCCGACGCTCGGCGTCGACCGGCTCGTGAGCGCGCTGCTCGACTTCAGCGGAGGCCGCAGCGCGACGTTCAGCTGCGCGACCCAGCTGTGGCCGCACCAGCGCGCCGAGGCGTTCGGCAGCCACGGCCGCGTGGAGCTCGAGATCCCGTTCAACGCGCCACAGGACGGGCCCTGCCGCGTCTGGCACGAGAGTGAGGCGGGCGTCGAAGAACGGTCGTTCAGCGACGATCAGTACCGGCTGCAGGCCGAGGCCTTCTCGCGCTCGATCCTGGAGAACGAGCCGGTGCCGTTGCCGCTCTCGGACGGCGTGGCCAACATGCGGGTGCTCGACGCGATCAAGGCGAGCAGCCGCGAGGGCGGCTGGGCGGCGGTGACGTCCTGAACCACGATCCGGAGGACTACACCGAGCTCGACGAGGAGGCCCTCGAGCTCGACGCTGAGATGCTCGAGGCGGTCTTCGAGCTGTGGAACGCCGCGCCCGACCAGGACTTAGCCGGGTTGTCGCCCAACGCGCTCACCGAGCTGCTCGACGACCCCTTCGAGGCCACCGACGTGCTGGTGTTCGCCGACGTGCTGCCGCGCGAGCCGCGCGCTCCGGTGACCACGCTGCTGGCCCCGCTGCTCGAGGCGCTCTTCGAGGCGCCTAGGCGCGCGACCGCGAGCGGTTACCTGCCGCGCGCGCTGTGCCTGGACATCGAGCAGCGCTCCTTCGAGCGCCACGGCCTGCTGCCCCTCGAGCGCCGGCGCAGCACCGGGGGCGAATCGACCTTCAGATCGCTCCACGTCGCGCGCCTGACGGCCACCGCGGCGGGTCTGATCCGCCTGCACCGGGGACGCTTCGAGCTGACGCGCCGGGGCCGCAGGCTCTACGAGCGTCACGGCCTCGCGGGCGTCTACCCGGCGCTGCTGCGGGCCTACGCGACACGGTTGGAGTGGTCGTCCCTCGACGCCTACCCGCGGGCCGCGATCGTGCAGGCCAGCTTCGCCTTCTCGCTCGCCCTGCTCTCGCGCTTCGGCCGGACCCCGCGTCCGGGGGCCTTCTACGCCGAGCGCTGGCTCAGAGCGTTCCCCGGCACCGAGGACGTGTTCGAGGTGGTGCCCTCGGGACCGTCGCTCGCTGCCCCGTCGCGTGGGTCGTCGGGCTCCAGGTCGTCGGGCTCCCGTCGGCCCGCCGGCCAGCGCGAGCGCGCCCGTGCCCGTGCCGCAGCAGCGCGGCGGCGCTTCGAGCGCTGCTATGAGGGCCGGGTCCTCGACCGCTTCTTCGGCTACTTCGGTCTGGCGACGGTGCAGCGTTCGGTGTCGGACGACGGTGTCAGCGTTCGCGGCACGGCGCTGCTGCACGACGTCGTGGCGCGGCGCTACGGCGGTTGAGCGGCGGCCGAGCCGTCGGCTTCAGCCCTTCACCCCGGTGCTGGCGATGCCCGTGGTGATGAAGCGCTGCAGGAACGAGAACACCAAGGTGATCGGCAGCAGCGTGAGCACGGTCATGGCCAGCACGAAGTGCCACTGCACTTGCAGCTCGCCCTGGAACGCGTTCAGGCCGACTTGCAGCGTGAAGAACTCGCTGCGGGTGAGCACGATCAGCGGCCACAGGAAGTCGTTCCAGCGCCACATCACCGAGAAGATCGCCAGCACAGCGAGCGCCGGCGCGGCGAGCGGCAGCACGATCTGCCAGTAGAGGCGCCACTCGGACGCTCCGTCGATGCGGCCCGAATCGAGCAGCTCGTCGGGGATCGTGAGCATGTACTGCCTGAGCAGGAACACGCCCGTCGGCGTGGCGGCGCCGGGGATGATCACGCCCCAGAGGTTGTTGACCCAGCCGACCTGGTTGATGACCAGGTAGACCGGCACGAGGATCACGCTGATCGGGATCATCAGGGTGCTGATGATGATCAGGAAGACGACGTTGCGGCCACGAAAGCGGTACTTGCTGAGCGCGAAGGCGGCCATGCTGTTGATCACCAGGGTGATGAGCGTGGCGCCAACGGTCACCACCACGCTGTTGCGCAAGTAGCGCGCGAAGTTGAAGCGGGTGAACGACTGCGTGTAGTTCTCGACGGCCAGGCGGACGTGCCGGACTGCGCTGCGCTGGTCGATGTGCACTTGGATGATCTCGTCGGGCGCAGCGGGGTCGACCATCTGCGCCATCAGCCCGACGCGGCGGACCTGGGCGAGCCGCGCCGTGGTGCCGTCCTCGAGCACCACGTCGTAGAGCGGCAGCGGTTGAGCGTAGCCGGGCACGACCACGGTCTCCTGCGCGAGCGGTAGCAGGGTCGGCGGGAACTCGATGAGGTTGGCCGGTGTCTTGAACGACGACAGCACCAGCCAGGCGACGGGACCGAACATCACCAGCACGCCGGCGGCGAGGTAGGCGTAGGTGAGCACGTCGGTGGCGCTCAGGCGTGAGCGCCGGCCGCGCTGGTCGCCCCGGCGCCGGGTGAGGAAGCGAGCCACCGTCGTCATGCGAGGTGCCTCTCGCTGCCGCGGCCGACGCGCAGCTGGATCAGCGTCACCACCAGCAGCACCGCCCCGAGCGAGACGCTCGCTGCCGCAGCGATGCCGAAGCGCGGGTTCTGGGTGCCGAAGCCGGTCTGGTAGATGTACTGGACCATCAGCAGCGTCGCGCTGCCGGGCCCGCCGCCGGTGAGCACGAAGACCTCGTCGAACATCTGCACGGCGCGGATGAGCGACAGCACCAAGACGACCATCATGGTCGGCATCAGCAGCGGCAGGGTGATGTGCCGAAACGACTGCACGCCCGAGGTGCCGTCGATGGCGCCGGCATCGTAGAGCTCGACCGGGATGCTCTGCAGGCCGGCGAGGAGGATCAGCGTGTAGAAGCCCATGTTGGCCCAGATGCTGACCAAGATCACCCAGGTCATGGCCCAACGGCCGTCCAGCAGGAAGTTGATCGGGTCGGAGCCGAGCGAGACCAGGATCGCGTTGAGCACCCCCTCACGCTGCAAGATCCACTTCCAGATGAGCGCCACCACCACCGGCGAGAGCAGCACGGGGTAGAAGAAGACGCTGCGGAAGAAGCCGCGCGCGACGATCTTACGGTTGAGCGCCAAGGCGGTCACGAGCGAGATGACGACCATGCCGCCGACCTGGAACAGCACGAACACGCCGGTGTTGCGCGCCGCGCGCCAGAAGCGGTCCTCGAGGCAGGTGTTGGGGTTGGTGTAGTCCGTGCAGGTGAAGAGGCGCTCGAAGTTGGCGCTGCCGACGTAGGGACGGTCTTGCGGGTAGAGCCGCGGGCCGGCCGTGGTCGCGTAGTAGAGGTTCAGCACCATCGGGAACAGGATGAAGATGCCGAACACCAGCAGGTTCGGTACGAGGAAGACCCACGCCATGCGGCGAATGCCCACCAGCCGTTGGATCGGCTCCATCACCAGCCCGACGGCGTTCATCAGCAGCGCGTAGAGCCCCTGCAGGCCGCGGCCCAGGAGGCTACGGCTCTGGGTACCGACGGCTGAGGCGCCGCGGTCTCCTGGACCGCGGGTGCGTGGCATGGCGGTCGGTCGTCCGGCCATGGGCAGGAACCTCCGCGGCGCCGGCGGTCGCCGCTACGGTCAGGGCGCTACCGGTGATCGTACCGGTAGCGCCCACAGCGGGTGGGGGAGATGACGTCGCCGAACGCTCGCGGCGCTAGCGCTCGCCCTCCTCCTGCAGCACCGCGTCGACGTCGGCCTGCATGCGCTCGATGGCCTCATCGAGGGTCAGCTCGCCGACGAACACCTGCGTGAGGCGGTCGCGGATCGCGTTGAAGACGACGAAGTTGTACGGGTACGCCTGCAGTTGGTACGCGATGGGGTGGAGGTTCGGCACCTCGCTGGCGAACACGTTGAGCGCCTGCCGCGCCGGCTCGATGTCGGTGACGAAGTCCACGCCGGACGCAGCCAAGCCCAAGTGTCCGGGGATGAACAGCGTGCGGCCGTAGAACTCGGCCAGGACGTCTTGTTGCGCGAGGTAATCCATCACCCGCGCCACTTCCTCCGGATGCTCCGTGTCGGCGATGGCGACGACGCCGGCGCCGCCCGGCATGCCGGTGCAGGCCGCCGGCCCGCAGGGGTTCGGCACGACCTCCCAGTCGAAGGCGTCGCCGATCAAATCGGCGAACTGACCGACCTGCCAGCTGCCCGACATGTACAGCACGATCTGGGCGTTGATGAACGGCTCGTTCGCGGCGGCATAGCCGCCGCCGGCGGCGATCCAGACCTCGGGGTCCATGGTGCCGTCGGCGTGCCACTCCACCATCAGCTCGAGCATCGCGCGCATGCCCTCGTCGTCGATGGTGGCGTGACCGTCCTCGCCGAAGAGCTGGGCGCCCTGGCTGATCGCCGGGCCGGCGAGGCGGTGGCCGGTGCGGTCCATGGCCATGGCGAAGGGCGTGCCGGTGGCCTCGGCCACCTCTCGCGTGACCTGGGCCCA
>SKMG01000122.1 GCA_007121175.1 Trueperaceae bacterium
GGCCTCTACGCCTACGGACTGTGCGCCGGAGCCCGCGCCGACGCGGCGCTCTCGGCCGCTGCCGGGGCGGAAGCGGCCGAGGTGCTGGCCGAGGTGCCGCCCGAGCCCGGCGCCGGGCTCACTTCCGGCTGATGCGCTGCGTGTCGTCGATCGGCAGCGTGTAGCGCGTCATCTTCCGCAGCTTCTCAGCCGGCGCCCACACCACCCGAGCACCGTCGGGCGTGGTGGCGAGCAGGCGGTAGCGCCCGCTCGAGGGCTCGATCGCCGAGATCACGTAGCGCTCGTCCTCGAACAGGACCTCCTCGCCGACGGTGAAGATGGGCATGGGGACAGTCTACGGCCTGGCGCACCGGCCTGGCGCACCGGCCTGGCGCACCGGCCGCCCAGGTCAGGGGCGCATGCCGCTCATGACCGCGTACGACACGGCAGTGAGCAGCCCCGGCACCAGGAAGACGGCCGCCAGGTAGACGCTGATCGCCACCAGGCGCCGCCTGGGCGCGAACACGTTCACGCCATTGGCAACGAGCACGACGTGCCAGAAAGGGAAGGCCAGCAGGCCCACCAGGACGGCGGGCACGGGCGCGAAGTAGACGGCCGGCGCCAGCGACAGCCCCAAGGCGCCCGCCGGCGTCCAGGCCCAGGCAGCGATCTCCCAGGCGCGCAGGTCGAGTTGGGCCGGGCGCACCATCACCAGACCGCCGAGCAGCAGCACCATGCCGAGGTAGGGGAGGCCAATGGCGCTCGCGAGCAACCACACCACCAGCCAGCCGTCGGAAGCGGTGGCCCGCACGAAGGCCAGGCTGAGCACCGCCAACGCCAGCAGCACGGCCATCACCGCGGCCAGGAGCGCACGGCCGACGCGCGGTTGGGACTGCTGCTGCAGGGCGCGGAAGAAGCTCGACGGCGCCGATGACGCCCACCAGGCGTCCCGCACCAGGTCGCTCACGCCAGCGGCCGCGCTCACGCTTCGCACGGCTCCCGAGCAGCGCCCGAGAAGGGATCTGCCGCCTCGGCCCCGAGCCCGTCGAGACGGCGCGCCTCGGCGAGCAGCCGCGCCACCGCCCGCTCGCCCGCCTCGCCGACGTCGAGGGTGTAGCGGTTGACGTAGAGGGCGATGTGCTCGGCGCGCACCGCTGGATCCATCTCCTGAGCGTGCTCTGCGACGAACGCGGTGCTCGCTTCGGGATCGTCGAAGAACGACTGCACCGAGGCGCGGACCGCCCGCGCGAGCTCGCGCTGGACGGGCTGCGGCAGGTCCCGGCGCACGGCGATGGCGCCGAGCGGGATCAACTCGCCTGTGAGCGACTCCCACCAGGCGCCCAGGTCGGCGTGCAGCCGGAGCCCATGGCGCGCGTAGGTGAAGCGGCTCTCGTGGATGATCAGCCCGGCCTCGACCTCTCCGGCCGCGACGGCCGGCATGATGCGGTCGTAGCGCAGTACCGTGAGGCGTGCCGCGGGCGCCGCCAGCCGCAGCAGCAGCGTCGCTGTCGTGAGCGCACCGGGGACTGCCACCGAGCGCCCGGAGAGGTCGGGCAGCTCGTCGCGGGTCACTACCAGCGGTCCGACCCCGCGCCCCAGGGCTCCCCCAGAGCGCAGCAGCCCCCAGCGGGGCAGCAGGCGCGCGGCCGCGCGGTAGGAGACCTTGGCCACGTCGAGCTCATCGGCCAGCGCCATGGCGTTGAGCGCCTCGACGTCGGCGAACACCACCTCGAAGGAGAGGTCGGTGAGCGCCTCGTCGTGGACCAGCGCGTGGAACACCGCGCAGTCGTTGGGGCACTCGGAGAAGCCCAGGCGCAGCCTGGTGCGCCCGAACGATGGGGTCTGCGGCTGGTGTCGGCTGGTGGTCCGCACGCCCTAGGCTACCGCCGCGTTGCCGTAGAGGGCCAGGTTCTGCTACACTCTGACGCCGTGCGCCACTCGGGGCGAGGCCGCCGCATGGCAGCGGCCAAGCACCATCGAGGGCTTCCTCGAGAGCGCACGAGTTTCGGGAGGTGAAGGTTCCATCGCGAGAGACTTGAAGGTGAACGAGCAGATCCGCGTACGCCACGTACGCCTCATCGACGCCGAAGGCGAACAGCGTGGCATCGTCGAAACGCGCGAGGCCATGCGCTTGGCGCGGGAGCAGGACCTCGATCTGGTGCTGGTCGGCGAGCAGGCGCAGCCGCCGGTCGCGAAGCTACTCGACTACGGCAAGTACCGCTACGAGTTGCAGCAGCAGCACAAAGAGGCCCGCAAGCGCTCGCGCGCCCAGGAGATGAAGGCGATCAAGTTCCGGATCAAGATCGACCGCCACGACTACGAGACCAAGGTGAACCACATTCGTCGGTTCCTGAAGCAGGGTCACAAGGTCAAGGTGACGATCATGTTCCGCGGGCGGGAGCGAACGCATCCCGAGCTCGGCCAGGACATCCTCAACCGAGTCGCCTCCGACGTCACCGAGATCGCCGTCGTGGACTCTTCACCCGTCATCGCGGGCATGGACATGAACATGGTGCTGAGGCCCATCGCGACTCCCGTCCCCGCAGAAACCGCCGGCTAGTCCGGCACACCGGCCCCGGGACCCACCCATCCCGGCACGAGGAGCTCATCCGCATGCCGAAGTTGAAGACCCACAAGGGCACCAAAGCCCGTGTCAAGATCACTGGGCGAGGTAAGGTCACGGCCATGCGATCCGGCAAGCGCCACCTGAACTACAAGAAGTCAGGTAAGCGCATCCGCCAGGGTCGGACCGACCTACTCGTCGCCGAGTCGGAAGCTGTGCGCATCAAGCGCCTGCTGCCGTACGAGTAGGAGTAGGGGATGCCGAGAGCCAAGACCGGAACCGTCCGCCGGGCCCGTCACCAGCGGATTCTCAAGCGCGCCAAGGGCTTCTGGGGACTGCGCAGCAAGAGCGTCCGCACCGCGACCCAGACGCTGCTGAACGCGTCGGACTACGAGTATCGCGACCGCCGGGACAAGAAGAACGACTTCCGCCGCCTGTGGATCAGCCGTATCAACGCCGCGACGCGCCTCGAGGGCCTCAGCTACTCGCGCTTCATCAGCGGCCTGCGCGAGGCCGGCGTCGAGGTGGACCGGAAGGTCCTCGCCGATCTGGCCGTGCGGGAGCCCGACGCCTTCAAGCAGCTCGTCGAGGTGGCCAAGACCGGGCGCGCCTGAGCGCGCTGGCCCCGAGCTAGCTCGCTCCACGGAGCCGCGAGTCGTCTGACGGGCCAGCGCGGTCGGCGACCTCTCGCCGGCCGACCGGCGCGACGGTAGACTGGCCGGTCATGCGACTCATCCGTGGTCTCGAGGAAGCCCTGAACGCGGTGCGCGACCGCGACCCCGAAGCCGCCCACCCAGGCCGTCGCGCCCAGGTGGAGGCCGTCATCGAAGACGTCCGCACGCGCCAGGACGAGGCGTTGCGGGAGCTGACCGAGCGCTTCGATGGTGTCAGGCTCGAGCGCTTCGAGGTGCCTGTCTCACTGCGGCGCTCAGCAGCTGCGGCCCTGCCCGACGACCTGCGCTCGGCGATCGACCTGTCGATCGAGCGGGTGCGGTCGTTCCACGAGCGCCAACCTCGCCTGGCCGCCCTGGCGCCCGGTGTCGACGGCTGGCTGGGTCAGGTGATCCGGCCGCTGCAGCGCATCGGCTGCTACGTGCCGGCGGCGCAGGCGCCGCTGTTCAGCTCGCTGATCATGAGCGCCGTTCCGGCTCAGGTGGCCGGCGTGCCCGAGATCGTCGTGTGCACGCCGCCGCGCCGCGACGGGAGCGTCTCTCCCGAGATCCTCTACGTCGCCGAGGCGTTGGGGCTCGGTCCGGTGTACCGGCTGGGAGGGGCGCAGGCGATCGCCGCACTCGCCTACGGGACCGAGCAGGTGGCCCGGGTCGACAAGATCGTCGGTCCCGGGAGCGCCTGGGTGGTGACGGCCAAGCAGCTCGTCTACGGGCGGGTCGGCATCGAGTCGCTGCCCGGGCCGACGGAGACGCTGGTCGTCGCCGATCACACGGCCGACGCGCGGCACGTGGCCGCCGACCTGCTGGCCCAAGCCGAGCACGAGGGCGCGCAGCCGGTCGTCGTGGTCACCGACGAGGCGCAGTGGCACGCCATCGAGCGCGAGCTCGAGCGGCAACTCGTCGACCTGCCGACCGCGCACACGGCGCGCACCAGCCTCGACCGGCGCGGCCTCGCCGTCATCGTCGCCGACGTATCCGAGGCGTTACGCGTGGCCAACGCGTATGCGCCGGAGCACCTGTGCCTGTTGGTCGACGATCCCTGGTCGTGGCTGGGTGCGGTGGAGCACGCCGGCGGCGTCTTCGTCGGGGAGCACTCGATGGAGGCGCTCGGCGATTACGTCGCCGGGCCGAGCCACGTCATGCCGACCGGCGGCACCGCGAGGCACGCCAGCGCGCTCAATGTGCGCGACTTCCAGCGGGTGATGCCCGTGGTGGGGCTGTCTGCGCACGCCCTGGCGGCCATCGGCCCGGCCGGCGCGCGCATGGCGCGCGCCGAGGGGCTCGAGGCCCACGCGCGGGCGATCGAGTTGCGGCTCGATTCCGGTAAGACGTCCGGTCGATGATGGCGAGCGGCCGGGCGCACCCGATGACGCTCGCCTGCCTCGCGCCGCTCTGGACCTACCGCTTCGGCATGTTCCGGTGAGGGCTCACGAGCTGTCGTAGGATCTCGCCATACATCTTGAGCCGTATCAGCAGGCCGCGCAGCAGGCCGCGCTTGGCCTCCTTCGTCACCTGGGACACGCCCTCGAGCGTCACGTCGACGGTGCTCCAGGTGGCCGCCGAGGCGTGGTTGGTGATGGCGACCTCGATGCCGTAGCGCGACTCGGCCAGGCCCGGTACCTCGAGCAGACGCGTGCGCAGCGCGCTGCGCTGACCGTTGAGCTGGGGCGCGATGTGCTGAGCCGCGGTGGTCGTCCAACGGCCGCGGCTGAACACGCCGCGGCTCATGTCGGCCTCTCCGGAGAGCACCGGTCGCGCGAGCGCGCGCACGTGCTCAGCGCGTAGCCCGACTAAGTCGGCGTCGATGAGCACGACCACGTCCTCGTCGCGGGCCGCGAGCCCGGCGGCGACCGCGCCGCCCTTGCCGCGGTTGTCGGGCAGCCGCAGCACCTGGGCGCCTGCGCGCCGTGCCACTGCGCTGGTGGCGTCGCTGGAGCCGTCGTCGACGACCACCACCGGGCCGATGCGTGCCGCGCGAGCGCTGCGTATCACGTTGGCGACAGTTCGGGCTTCGTCGAAGGCCGGGATGAGCACCACGGCGCGCCGCTGCGCGGCGTCCGCCGATCGTGAAGCGCCGCGAGCGTCGAGCGAAGGAACAGCCTCAGCCTCCAAGGAGCCCCCCGAGCTCCTGGACGGTGATCAGCACGATCAAGGCCAGTACGGCCATGATCCCCACGAAGTGGATCGCCTCCTCCTGCCCGGGCCGGAAGGGGCGACCGCGGGCTGAGACCACCGTCGCGAGCAGCAGCCGGCCGCCGTCGAGGCCCGGGATCGGCAGGAGGTTGAACACTGCGAGCGAGAAGTTGATCAGGGCGGCCAGCAGCAGCACGGGCGCGAGCCCGACCTGGGCTGCCTGACCGACCATGCCGACCATGCCCACGGGACCGGCCACGTCCTCGTTGGGCTGCCCCGAGAGTGCTGAGCCAAAGCCGCGCACGAACGCCACGACCATCTCAGGGAACATCCGCACACCGAAGTCGATGCTCTCGGCCAACGCGGTACCGAAGCCGACGCTGGAGACCACCCGCGGGGTCAGCTGCACGCCCAGCAGCGGACGCTCGCCCGGCGCGAGGCCTGCCGGCGGCCAGGCCGTGTCGACGCTGCGCCGCGAGCCGTCGTCGCCGGCGACGACCAGCTCGAGCGAGCTGGCTTGGGCCAACTCCGCCACCATCTGGTCGGGGGTCGGATCGAGGATCGCGTTCAAGCGCTCCACCTGGTCGCCGGCTCGGAGTCCGAGCGCCGCCGCGGCCGAGCCCTCGGCCACACCGACGATCTGCGCTCCTTGCACCTCCACCGGGGTGCCTGAGACCAGTTCGCGGTAGCCGGGTGCGAGCACCACCGCGCTTGCCAGCAGCACGGTACCGAGCAGGTAGTTCGCCAGCACGCCGGCAGACAGGACCCAGGCCTTGCTTCCCAGCCGCAGCTGCGCCATCCCGTCGGTCGGTGCGCGCAAAGTGCCGTCCTCGTCAGCCGTCGCGGCCATGCCCGGCAGATCGACGTAGCCGCCGAGCGGCAACGCCGAGACCCTCCACTCGGTACCGCGCCAGCGCCGGCGCCACACGATCGGCCCCATACCGACGCTGAACGCCCGCACCGGCAGCCCGACCGAGCGTGCGGCCACGAAATGCGCCAGCTCGTGCACCAGCACGGCCGTCATCAAGATCATCAAGAACACCACTGCGGTCAGCACGATCCCATTCCTCCACCTCGCCCTCTCAGTATGCACGCGGCGGCCAGTCGCGAGAGACGCCCAGCCCACGCTCTGCGCCGGGCCGCCAGGGAGCCGCGGCTGCCCAACGGCACAGCGGCATCCAGGGGCCAGCCGGAGCGCGCTACCGCGCCGTCTCCAGCGCGCGCACCACGTCGGTCTTGGCCAGGACGCCGACGACGCGGGAGAGGGAGTCGACGACGATCAGGCGGCCGAGCTCGCTGTTCGCCAGGCGCCGGACCGCGAGCTCCATGTCTTCGTCCGCGCCGACGGTCTCCGCATCGCGCAGCAGCGAGCGAAGCGACGTGGTGTCGTCGGCGACCTCGGCCTCGGCGATGTGGGCGACGCCGAGGAGGCGTCCATCACCGTCGACGACGGGGTACAGCTTGTGCTTCTTCCAGGTCTTGAGCGCACGGAAGCGGTCGATGGGCATCCCCTCGTCGACGGTGACCGGATCGGGGCTCATGAACTCGCGTACCCGGCGCCCTTCGAA
>SKMG01000115.1 GCA_007121175.1 Trueperaceae bacterium
CCGCGCTCCAGCGCCACGGCGACCAGCCGCCCCACCACCTCGTGCGCCTCGCGGAAGGGGAGCCCCTTGCGCGCGAGGTAGTCCGCGAGGTCGGTGGCGTTGCTGTGACCGCGGCCGGCGGCGTGCCGGGTGCGCTCGGCGCGGAAGGTGATGCGCGGCAGCATGTCGGCGAGCAGCCGCAGGCTCACGGCCAGCGTGTCGGCGGCGTCGAAGGCGCCGTGCTTGTCCTCCTGCATGTCCTTGTTGTAGGCCAGCGGCAGCCCCTTCATCACCGTCAGCAGCCCCATCAGCGCGCCGTACACGCGGCCGGTCTTGCCGCGGATCAGCTCGCAGACGTCGGGGTTCTTCTTCTGCGGCATGATCGAGGAGCCGGTGGTGTGCGAATCGGGCAGCACCACGAAGCCGAACTCCTGCGACGACCACACGATCAGTTCCTCGCACAGGCGTGAGAGGTGCATCATCGCGATCGAGGCGGCGCCCAAGAACTCGATCGCGAAGTCGCGATCGGAGACCGCGTCGAGCGAGTTCGCGGCGGGGCCCTCGAAGCCGAGCAAGGCGGCGGTGCGGTGGCGGTCGATCGGGAAGCCGGTGCCGGCCAGCGCGCCGGCGCCCAGCGGGCAGTCCTGATCGAGCCGCGTGAGCCCGTCGCGGAGCCGCCCCTGGTCGCGCGCCAGCATCTCGACGTACGCGAGCAGGTGGTGCGAGAGCCGCACCGGCTGCGCCACTTGCAGGTGGGTGTAGCCGGGCATGATCACGTCGAGCTCGCGTTCGGCCACCTCGACGAGCGCCGCGCGCGTCTCGTGCAGCAGCGCGATCAGGCGCCGGATGCGCCCGCGCAGCGCCAGCCGGAAGTCGGTGGCCACCTGGTCGTTGCGCGAGCGGGCGGTGTGGAGCTTACCGCCGACCGGCCCGATCCGTTCGGTGAGGCGCCGCTCGAGGTTCATGTGGACGTCCTCGAGCTCGACCGACCAGTCGATCTCGCCGGCGTGCACCTCGCGCTCGAGCTCGCGCAGGCCCTCGACGAGCGCCGCGGCCTCCTCCGGGGTGACGATGCCTTGCTCGCCGAGCATGGTCGCGTGCGCGATGGAGCCGGCGATGTCCTCGAGCGCCATCACCTGATCCACCTCGATCGAGGCGTTGAACGCACTCACCAGCGCGTCGGTGGCCTCGCTGAAGCGGCCTCCCCACATGGCATGGCCGCGCGCCGGGTCGGGGGCGTGCTTCACGTGCGCCCCGCGCTCGCCCCGTTCGTACCGGGCGCCTTGGTCTGCCAGGTGCCGCCGACACGCTTGTGCAGCTCGACGTGTTCCGGCCCGCGAGCCCGCTCGAGGTAGCCGATGCGCGCGAAGTACCCGAGCTCCGCGGCCGGTGCGCTGCTCGACAGGCTGAGCGTGAGCAGCGGCACGTTGGCGCGGATCGCCGCGGCCTCGACCTTGGTGAGCAGCCAGCGGCCGTAGCCCTGGGCGCGGTGCTCCGGGTGGGTGACGACATCGACCTCCCAGCCGAGGGCCGTGTCGCGCCAGCGCAGCGCCGCGAGCGGCGCGTCGGCTTCGTCCTCGAGCATCAGCGCGCCGCCGTGCTCGAGCCACTCGCGCATCTCACTCGCGCCCTCGGCCGCCTCGGGGCGGGCGCTGCGCCACAACGTCGAGAGCCGCTCGGCGTCACGCAGCGCGGCCCAGCGCAGCCGCGCGGCATCGTACGCGCGTCCGGCAGGGCCGAGCAGCCGGGTGACGGCGCTTGCGCGGGTCACGTCCACCTCAGGCCCCGGCCTGACCCGCGTCCGGGCCGGTCCCGAGCTGCGCGGCGATCCGCAGCCGCAAGGCGCTGAGCTTGATGAAGCCGTCGGCGTCGCCCTGGTGGTAGACGTCGTCGGTCTCGAAGGTGACGACGTCTTGGCGGTAGAGGCTGTTGGGGCTCTTGCGGCCCAGAATGCTGACGCTGCCCTTGTAGAGCTTCAGACGCGCGACGCCGGTCACGGGGCGCTGGATGTCGTCGAGCGTGCGCTGCAGTACCTCGCGCTCGGGCGCGTACCAGAAGCCCTCGTAGACCGCGTGGGCGTACCGAGGCACCAGCTCGTCGCGCAGCTTCAGCACCTGCCGGTCGAGCGTGAGCTGCTCGACGGCCTTGTGGGCGTGATAGAGCAGGGTGCCGCCGGGCGTCTCGTAGCAGCCGCGCGACTTCATGCCGACGAAGCGATTCTCGACGAGGTCGACGCGGCCGACGCCGTGCTCGCCGGCGAGGCGGTTGGCCGTCTCGAGCAGCGCCACGGGATCGAGCCGCTTACCGTCGATCGCGACCGGGGTGCCGGCCTCGAACGCCACCTCGACCACGCGGGGGCTGTCCGGCGCGGCCTCGGGATCGACGGTGAGGCGCCACATGCCCGGCGGCGGCTCGGCCCAGGGATCTTCGAGGACGCCGCCTTCGTAACTGATGTGGTAGAGGTTGGCGTCCATCGAGTACGGCTTCTCGCGGGTGATGCCGGTGGGGATGCCATAGCGCTCGGCGTAGGCGATGCAGTCCTCGCGCCCCTTCAGCTCCCACTCACGCCACGGAGCGATCACTCGGATGTCGGGCTGCAGGCCGTACGAGGCGAGCTCGAAGCGCACCTGGTCGTTGCCCTTGCCGGTGGAGCCGTGAGCGACAGCGTCCGCGCCCTCGCGCCGGGCGAGCTCCACCATGTGCTTGGCGATCAGCGGCCGGGCGAACGAGGTGCCGAGTAAGTAGTACGACTCGTAGATCGCGCCAGCGCGGAGCACTGGGAAGACGAAGTCCTCGACGAACTCCCGCCGCAGGTCGACCGCGTGCGCGGCCGAGGCGCCGGTCGCGATCGCCTTGCTGCGGGCCGCCTCTACCTCCTCGCCTTGGCCGATGTCGGCCGTGAAGGCGATCACCTCGGCGTCGTAGGTTGCCTTGATCCAGTGCAGGATCACGGAGGTATCGAGCCCGCCCGAGTAGGCGAGTACGACCTTGTCGATGGACTGCTGGCTGGGCATGTCGTCCTCCGAGACGTATGCGACCCGACCCGTCGAAAACGGGCACGGCCGAGGGTCACGCTCCTGGGGGGAGCGTCTACCGGCGTCGTGCGCGTCGCGTGGGTCGGGTCACCAGGGTTGGCATCGTCGTCGCGGGAGCCCTGCAAGCATATGCACGGCACCCGAATACTGGCCCAACCTAGCACCGGCGCGGCTGACGGTCAAGGGTTGGGCGAGCAGGGGCGCCGTCTTCAAAGCATCGAGGCGGCGCCGCCGCGCTCCGCGTCGCCGAGCTGCGGTCATGCTCAATCGGGCGGCGTCACGACCAGGTCGGCGGCCGACGACACAGGTGGGCCGGCGCCGAAGGCGCGAGCGTCGTCTCCCAACACGAGCTGGATGCCCACCGAACGTCCGGCGACGGCTGGAAGCCGATCGATCTGCTGCTTCCCGACACCGAGCAGCGACGCGTAGAAGTCCGCGTCGCTCCAGTGCGGGGTGGTCACGACCAAGCGGCTGGGCGCCGGATCGACGGAGGCCTCGCTGAGCAGCAACAGCTCCTCGGGCACGCCCATCGCTTTGAACCGCGCGACGTAGGCCGCGCCCGTACCCTCGCGGCCGCTCCGGTCGAGCACGTGGACGCGGGCCGCGGGCGCGTCGACCCAGGCCCGGCCGGTGCCGCCGAAGGTAGCAGCGAGGAAATCCTCGACCTCCCGGCGATCGACGTACAGTGCGCCCGAACCCTCCTGCTGATAGGTGGGCAAGGTCGCGACGCGCAGCTCGAGCCGCGTCAAGCGCGGCAGCAGTTCGCGCACGAGCGTCGGGCTCGCGTTGGTCTCGACATCGGCGAACAACAACTCGATGAGTTCCGGCAGCACCGTCACAGCGCGGACGTGTAGGTCGCGAACGCGCTGCAGCATCGCGAAGGCGAGGCTCTTGACGTTGTCGATGCGATCGAGGTCGCCGCGCGGCGAGTCGCGAAAGCGCACGAACCCAGCCGCGTTCTCGCCGTCGAGCACCTGTGGCCCCGGCTGGAGGTCGATGCGCAGCCCCGCGGCGCGATCGGTGTAGAGCATGCGGTAGGGCACGTTCACCTCCACCCCACCGAGCGCATCGACGACGCTCTCGAACAGGTCGAGGTTGATCACCGCGTAGTAATCCACCGGCAGCCCGAGCAACTCCTCGACGCTGCGCCGCAGGCCCTCGGCACCTTGGTAGAAGTACATCGAGTTGATGCGGGTCTGCCAGGCGTCGAGGTAGATGTCGCGCGGAATGGCGATGAGGGTGACCACGTCACCGACCACCGACACGTAGATGATGGTGTCGGTGAGGTTGCCGTCGAGGCCGCGCGGTCCTCGGTAGTCCCAACCGACGATGCGGCCGCCGGCCCCGTAGATGGGGGTGCTCTGGTCGGTGTAGTACATGCGGTCGCGGCCGGCGAGCACGAAGCTCGACACCTTCGTCCCCTCCTCGACCCCGAGCAGCTCGCGCTGGAAGGCGGTGAGTTCGGTGCGCTGCACGTCGTGGCTCAGCCAGAAGCCCGCCAAGCCGATCGTCGCGATGACCAGCCCTAGGAACTGGAGCAGCTGCGCCTGGCGGCGCAACGCCCGAGCCGGGTCAGGGGGCGAGCCTGGTGCACGATGCATGCATACGCAGCGTACCGCTGACGCATGGGGAAGGCTGCTGCGAGCGCCTGGTCTCATCCGCCGGCTGCGGTCTCGGCGCGCGAACCCGCCGCGGGTGAGGGCTCCTCACTCAGGCTGGCGTCGCCGCTCGCCGCGTCGCCGTCGCGACCGCCGCCACCAGGATCAGGCCCGCTCCAGCGATCCCCAGCGGGCCGAGCCGCTCGCCGTAGATCGCCGCCGCCAGCGCTGCGGCCACGACCGGCTCGACGGTGGCGACCAGCACCGCCCGCGAGGCCTCCACCAGGCGCAGGCCGGTGTAGTAGATCAGGTACGCGAGGTAGGTCGAGACCAGCGCCAGGGCGATCAGCAGCCACCACGCCTCCGGACTCTTGGGCGCGAACTCGACGAACGGAAGCAGGCCGAGCGCCCCGATCGGCATCACCAGCGCAAAGACCGTCACCGGCGCGTAGTGCGCGAGCACCCACTTGCCGAACAGGTAGTACGAGGCGTACGCCACGCCGGCCGCCAGGCCCCAGCCGAGCGACGTGAGCGACACGCGCACGCCGTGCGCGCCGGCGCCGGGCGCTGCCACCAGCACCACCCCTATGAGCGTCAGCGCGAGCAGCGCCAGCTTGACCCTCGTGAGCCGCTCGCCGAGCAGCGGCCACGCCAGCAGCGTCACGAAGGCGGGCGCCGTGTAGAGCAGCACGACCGCGAGGCTGATGCCGCCGGTCTCGATCGCCAGCGCCAGCGCGGCGTAGAACAGCGTGACGCCGAGCAGCGCGAAGGCGGCGAGGTACGCCAGGTCGCGCGCGCTCCGCAGCCGCACGCCTCCGGTCAGGGCGGCGTGCAGCGCACATACCAGACCCCCTAGCGACGCCCGCCAGAAGGCGATCTCGAGCGGCGCGATGCCGCGATCGAGCAGCGCGCGCGAGAACGGTCCGAGGAGCGCCCACAGCACGGCGGCGCCGGTGACCAGGGCCAAGCCGTACCGGCGCACGCGGCTCACACGTCGGCGGCCAGCGGCTTCATGCCGAAGTCGTACGCCAGGTCCGGGCGGTCGCGGCGCAGGTCGTGCATCCGGCGCAGGTACGAGCTGAGCTCGATCCCCCACGCCACGAGGTTCACCGCGTAGAGCGCGGCTAAGATCCACAGGCCGGTCAACAGCGGGAAGCCCAAGGGGCTCGTCGCCCAGCCGAGCTGCACCAGCACGTCGATGCCGAATACCGCCCAGGGGACCAGCAGCAAGACGCCCCAGAGCTCGTCGGTGGCGCCGGCGCCGGGCACCAGCAGCGCCAGCACGTGATACGCAAACGTCCGCGGCGCGTTGCGCGCCAGCCTTGAGCGCGGCACCAGCAGCAGCGCCAGGTGGAACAGGAAGAAGAGCAGGAAGGCGGCGAGCAGCAGCGAGATCGACCAGCCCGGGACGAACGGCGGCGTGGCACCGTCCAGCGTCTCGAACGGATTGCGGTAGGCGGCGGCCAGCGCCGCCGTCCAGGTGCCGGCGATCGCGGCGCGCACGGTCGTCGGAGATGGCGCCGGCACCGGCTGGCCAGCCTGGAGCGCCGCGAGGCGCGCCTCGGCCCCCGGCACGCCTTCGAGCACCGCCCGCTCGAGCAGCGCCCGGGCGCCGGTCTCGTCGCCGGCCCGGTAGAGGCCGTAGGCGTCGAGCAGGCGGCGCTGCCCCTCGTCCCCGGCTTCGGTCGGACGCAGCAGCGGCGCGACGTAGGGCGCGCTGAGGTGACCGCTGGCGACCGCGTTCACCGCAGGGTCGCCCTGTGCGGTCCAGACCGTGAGCGCCGCCATGGCGTGCGCCGCGGCCAACAGCAAGACCAGCGACAGCTTCTCAGTGGTGCCGTAGTGCCGGATCGCGCGCCAGCGCCAGGCGGCGCCCGCCCGCCGGCCCGACTCGCGCGCCTGGCGGATCAGCATCGACTGCAGCCGCCAGTACTTCGCCACCAGCGTGAGGTGCAAGAACAGCACCGCCGCCACCAGCGCGCTGGCCGCGTACCAGCCGCCGCGGCCTAGGTTCACCGCGGCGTCGCTCAGGATCCGCCGCGCGGAGGTCGAGCCGAGTTCAGCCGCCTGCTGGCGCACGGCTTCAGCCGCGGCCGCATCGCCGGCCTCACGCAGGGCGTCGGCGTACTCGCG
>SKMG01000170.1 GCA_007121175.1 Trueperaceae bacterium
AGGCCTCACGCTGCCGTCGAGCCGAGGAGCAGCAGCGCCCGGCACACCTTGAACACGTCGAGGTAGTCGTCGCTCACGTAACGCACCGTCCGGCCATCCAGGCGTTGGCTGCCGGGGAGCAGCAGCGCCAGGTCGGCCTGCGAGGTCTTCACGAAGCGCACGTCCAGCGTCAGCGGCGGCTCGGGCGGTCGTAGCAGGCCGGCGGCGGTCAGCGAGCGGAGCGCCCGCGTGACCGCCGAGGCGATCGCCACGCGGGCTGCCCCCGGCGTCAGCGTGCGGGCGGCGGTGCGGCTCACCGCCCACTTCACCACCGCCACCTCGGTCGCGGGAAGCATCTCGGCCACCTCGGCGGCCAGCTTGTCGTCGCCGCTCGCCATCACCACCGGCACACCGCACGCCCCCGCGACCATGGCGTTCAGGACGAACTCGCCCTGCTGACTCCCGTTCAGCGTCAGCGTGTCGACCACCGAACCGAGGTAGGCGTGCTCCAGGACCGCCTCGGCCGTGCCGGGGCGCGCGTGGTAGCCCAGGAACAGCGCGGCGTCGAAGCCCCCGTCGATGCCCTGCACCATGTTGAGCGGCTTCGGCCGTCCGCTGATCAGCTGCACCCGCTCGTCGAGCACTTCCACCAGCAGATTGGTGTTGGGGCCGTGGGCGTCGTTCACCACCACGATCGAGGCGCCGGCGTCGAAGGCGGCGCGCGCCGCGGCGTTCACCTCTTCGGTCATCAGCCGCCTGGCGCGCTGGTACTCGGTACCCCCTTCGGGTGACTGATGGCTGGCGTCCACCACGCCGGCGACGCCCTCGATGTCGGCTGAGACGTAGACGCGCATGCTCATGCTCCTCCCTGGCCGCGCACGAAGCGACCCGGCGTGGCGCCCGTGTGCTCGCCGTGTCGCACGACTCGCACGCCGTTCACCCAGACCTCGCTGATGCCCGTCGAGAGCTGGTGCGGATCCTCGAACGTGGCGCGGTCGGTGACCGTGTCGGGGTCGAACAGCACCAGGTCGGCGTACGCGCCCTCGCGCAGCGTGCCGCGACCTTGCAGCCCGAGCCGGTTCGCTACCGCCGAGGTCATCTCGCGGATGGCCTCCTCGAGGGTCAGCAGCCGCTCCTCGCGCACGTACTGCCGCAGCACCCGCGGGTAGCTGCCGTAGGCCCGCGGGTGGTAGGGGCCGAGCGGGTTGGCCCAGGCCGGGTCGAAGCCCCCGGCATCGGTTGCGAACGTCACCCAGGGCTGCTGCAGCTGCAATCGCAGGTTGCGCTCGGTCATCGAGAAGAAGATGGTGCTGATCCTTTGGCGCTCGTGCGCGAGCAGGTCGAGCACCGTCTCGATCCAGTCCTGACCGCGCTCCTCGGCGATCTCGGAGAGCCGCATGCCAACGTAACGCTGGTGCTCGGGCGCGCGGAAGCCGACCGGCATCACACCGTGAGCGCCACCCTCGGTCTCCAGACCCATGCCGTCGTGCGGCTCGCGCCCCTCGAGCTGCCGCCGCACGGCCGCCCGCGCGGCCGGGTCGCGCAAGCGCTCGTAGAGCCTGCCGCCCTCCGCCGTCCAGGTGGGCAAGATGGCCGCGAGCCCGGTGCCGGAGGCCGGATACGGGTACATGTCTGCGGTGACGTCGAGGCCTGCCGCGCGCTCGCGCGTGATGCGCTCGATCACCGACGGCATGCGCCACCAGTGGTCGGGGTGCGCGGCCTTCAAGTGGTAGATCTCGACCGGCACACCCGCACCACGGCCGATCGCGAAGGCCTCTTCGAGCGCTTCGAAGATCGCGGCCGACTCGGAGCGCAGGTGGGTGATGTAGAGGCCGCCGTAGCGCGCCATCTCGCGGCACACGGCGGTGAGTTCGCTCGTGTTGGCGTAGGCGTCGGGCGGGTAGACCAGGGCGTAGGCAACGCCGAAGGCGCCGTCCTCCATCGCCGCCGCCAGCACCCGCCGCATGCCGATGAGCTCGTCGGCGTTCGCCGCGCCCATCGCCATGCCCTTGACGAAGGCGCGCAGCGTGCCGCCGCCGAGGAACGAGCCGACGTTGGGCGACACGCCGGCGGACTCCAGCGCCTCCAGCCAGTCGCCGAAGCGCGTCCAGGACAGCATCCGCTCATACCAGACCGGATCGACCGGGAGCGCGAACATGGTGCGGCTCAAGGGGTCCTCGATCAGCCCTCCCTGCGGTGCCGGCGTCCAGGCCTCACCCATCACCTCGGTGGTGACGCCCTGGGTGATCTTCGACAGGCAGCGGCCGTCGCGCATGAGCGAGAGGATCGCATGGCTCTGGATGTCGATGAACCCCGGGCACAGCACCATGCCGCGGGCATCGACCAACTCTCGGGCCTCGGCCACCGGGAGGCTGCCCGGCGGAGCGATCGCCGCGATCCGATCACCGCGCACCGAAACGTCGGCGTAGGTGTACGGGTTGCCGCTGCCGTCGATCACCCGCGCGCCGCGCACCAGCAGGTCGGCGCTCACGGCGATCGCCCGCCGCTCTCGCGGTCGGGACGACGGTGCATCGCTGGGCTGCTCATGTCGCCTCCTGACGGCGCGGCCGCGCCGAGAGTCGGGCACCGACGCCGCCGCGGGTCCATCATGCCCCGCCGCGGTCGCCCGGGCCGCGGGCGCGTGCTAGCGTCGTAGGACCATGACGAACCTCACAGCCCCCGCCGGCGCTACGACGCACGTGCGCTGGGGCATCATCGGCTGCGGCGACGTGACCGAGGTGAAGTCCGGCCCGGCGTTCGACCGTGTCCGGCACAGCTCGCTCGCGGCGGTGATGCGCCGTGACGCCCGGAAGGCCGAAGACTACGCACGGCGCCACGGGGTGCCCCGTTGGACCACCGATCCCGACGAGATCATCGAGGCCGACGACGTCGACGCTGTGTACGTCGCGACGCCGCCGTCGAGCCACGCCCACTACGTGCTGCGCGCCGCCGCCGCCGGCAAGCCGGTCTACGTCGAGAAGCCGATGGCGGTGAGCGCGGCCGAGGCCGAGGCGATGATCGCTGCGTGCGAAGCCGCCGGCGTGCCGCTCTTCGTCGCGTACTACCGGCGGGCCCTGCCGCGCTTCGCATTCGTCGGCGAGCGCCTCGCCGCCGGCACCATCGGCGACGTCACGCTGGCGCAGCTCGAACTCCACCACCCGGCGCCGGCCGGCCCCGACGCGACGGGCTGGCGCTGGGATCCGGAGGTCGCCGGCGGCGGGCTGCTCTTCGACCTCGGCAGCCACGCGCTCGACCTGCTCGATCACTGGCTGGGGCCGATCGCTCGTGCTCGCGCGTTCCGGGCGACCCGGCTCCCCTGGTCGCGGGTCGAGGACCAGGTGGTGGCCGTCTTCGAGTTCGCTTCAGGCGTGCAGGGTGCGGCGGTCTGGGGCTTCAACGGCACGACCCGTCGCGACCTCATCACGCTGTTCGGTACTCGCGGCCGCATCTCGGTCCCGCTGCTGGCCGACGGTCCGGTGCTCATCGAGGACGCTGCCGGTGACGTGAGCGAGCACCGCATCGCACACCCGGCCCACGTCCAGGAGCCGCTGATCGAGACGATCGTCGCCGAGCTGGCGGCCGGCAGCGGCGCGGACGGCCCACGATGCCCCAGCACCGGCGTGACGGCCGCGCGCACACAGCGCGTGCTCGAGGCACTGCTGCGTGACGCGCCGGCCTGAAGCGCTACCGCTAGGGCGCGAGCGGCTGCGGAGCCGCGAAGACCAGCGTCCAATAGCTGCCGAACACGCTCGCCTCGTCCTCGACGAAGGCTGCGCCGAGCGCCTCGAAGCCCGCGTCCATCAACACCAGGCAGTGCGCGGGGCTCGCGAGGAAGCCGGCCACCGCCTCGGCCGGGTCGACGTAGCCCGCCGCGATGTTCTCGCCCCAGGTGCGCGCCGGGTAGCCGGTCGCGGCGATGCGAGCGCCGACCGTGCCTCCCGAGGGCGACACGTGCGAGAGGTAACCGAACTGCGCCATCGAGCGCGCATGGCCCTCGGCGGCGAGAGCCAGGGCGTCGTTCCAGCCCAGCGGCGGCGCCGGCGCGAACACGGCCCCACCGCAGCGCTGGACGCGAGCGCGCTCCTGGTTGACGAGTTGCAGCATCAGCGCGGCCTGCAGCGATGGCGGCGAGGTCACCGCTACCACCGCGCCGACTGAGGACGCGCCGGCAACGGCCGTCGCAGGCAGGCGCGCCTGCCGTGCCCGGGGGACGCAGCCGGCGATCAGCGCCATGAGCAGCAGAGCGACGAGCGCCAGCCGCAGACCTCGTCCGATACGCGCTCCGTACGTCTCAGACTCCACCCGAAACCTCCTCGGCACGCCGGCTCCGGCGTACCCCAACGCTACGCCAGTCACGGCAGCGCACGGCGTGCGAGGTTCCACGTCCGGCGTCAGCGGCTCCACCTCAGACCTGCGCCGCTCGCCGTAGTGCCTTGGCGCAGACGTGCACCGCGCGCGCTGACAGCGGCTCGCCGAAGACCTATCATGAGGCCGATGCCAAGGACCACGTGTACGCCACCGCCCGGCGGGTGCGGCGCAGCCCGCGTCGCTCGCAGCCTCCTGACCCTGCTCGTCCTGGCGCTGCTGGCACCCTTCACCCTCGCCCAAGGCTCGCTGCTGGTGTACGCGGTGATCAGCCAGGACGACGCCGAACTGCTGACCGGCATGTTCGCCGACGAGACCGGGGTCGAGGTGCGCTTCCTCCGGGGCGCCACCGGCGAGCTGGTGACGCGCGTGATCGCCGAGCGCGGCGCGCCGCAAGCCGACGTGCTGCTCGGCGGTCCGAGCAGCCTGCACATCAGCGTGGCCGAGTCCGGCGCCCTGTTGCCGTACCTCTCGCCCGCCGCCGCGGGGCTGCCGGCGTCCGCACGCGATCGCGACGGCCTCTGGACCGGCTTCTACCTGACGGCGCTGGGGATCGGCGTCAACGAGACCCGCTTCGCCCAGCGCTACGGCGATCGGCCGCTGCCGAGCACCTGGGAGGACCTGCTCGACCCCGCCTTCGCGGGCGAGATCGTGCTCACCGACCCGGTCGCCTCCAGCACCGCCTACCTGTTCGTCCAGGCGCAGCTCCAGCGTCTCGGCTGGGACGCTGGCTGGGACTACCTCGAGCGGCTCGCTCCGCTGGTCGGGCAGTTCCCGAGCAGCGGCGGAGCGCCACCGCAGCTCGTGGGCACCGGCGAGTACACGCTCGGCGTCGCCTTCGTGCACGCCCTGGCGCGCTACCGTGCCCAGGGCTTCCCGGTGACGCTGGTGGTGCCACCTGCCACTGCCGGCGAAGTGGGGGCGGTGTCGATCATCGCCGGCGGCCCGAATCCCGAGAACGCCCGCCGCTTCGTCGACTTCGTGCTGTCGCAGGCGGCCCAGCAGGCGTTCGTGAACCAGTCGCTGACAACGCCGCTGCACGCCGACGTGGTGCTGCCGGAGGCGGCAGTGCCGCTCACGGCCATCGACCTGATCGAGTACGATCCCTCGCTCGCGGGCGAGCAGCGTGAGGAAGTGCTGCTGCGCTGGCAGTCGGTCGTCGATTGACCGACGCGCTGCGGCGTCAGCTGTTGGGAGCGCCGGGGTGGTGGCGGGCCGATCCCTGGCTGGTCGTGGCCTTCATCGGGCTCGCGACGTTCCTGGCGGTGTTCGTGCTGTACCCGGTGGTGCTCGTGACCACGACGCCGAGCGTGGACGACTGGGTCCGGGTGCTGAGCACGCCGCGCTGGCGTGCGGCCACGCTCAACACCCTGACGATGGTGGTGCTCTCCACCGCCTCGTCGCTCCTGCTCGGCTTCCTCTACGCCTTCGCGGTCACCAAGAGCCGCGTCCCCGGGCACCGCGTCTTCGACGTGGTGCCGCTGCTGCTGCTCGTCACGCCGCCGTTCGTGGGCGGGCTCGCGTTCATCTTGCTGCTCGGCCGCCGCGGCCTGATCACCAGCACCCTGCTGGGGCTCGACGTGTCGATCTACGGCTGGCACGGCCTCTGGTTGGCGCAGACGCTGTCGTTCTTCCCTGTGGCCTTCGTCATCCTGCGCAGCACGCTGCAGGCGATCGACCCGACCCTGGAGCAGGCAGCGCGCGACCTCGGCGCCTCGCGCGTGCAGGTGCTTCGCACCATCACACTGCCGCTCGCGACCCCCGGGTTGCTGGCTGCGGCGCTGTTCATCGCCATCGCGGTGCTCTCGGACTTCGGTAACCCGATGCTGATCGGCGGCCGCTTCCGGGTGCTCGCCACCGAGGTGTACACCCAGCTGACGGGTTGGGCGGCCGTCGGCACCAGCGCGGCGCTGGGCCTGCTGCTGCTGCTTCCCGCCGCGCTGTTCTTCGCCCTGCAGCAGCACGTCCAGCGCCGTACGCGTCAGCGCTTCGCGACCGTGGGCGGCCGCGCCGGCAGCCTGCCGTCGCCGCCGCCGGTACAGCTCCTGCGCTGGATCTTGTTCGCCGGCTGCGTGCTCGTCACCGGCTTCGTGGCATCGACCTACCTGGTCATCGGGCTCGGGGCGCTGACCCAGGTGTGGGGCGTCGACTCCGGCCTCACCTTCGACCACCTCCGCGGCGTACAGAGGCATCTGCCGGAACTCGGCAACTCCTTGCGCTTCGCGCTGCTGGCGGCCGCCCTGTGCACGGTCCTCTCGCTCGCGTCGGCGTACCTCGTGCACCGCGGCGGGGTGCCGCTGCGCGGCGCGATCGACCTCAGCACGCTGCTGCCGGCCGCCGTGCCGGGAACCCTGATGGGCGTCGCCTTCGTGCTCGCGTTCAACGCGCCGCC
>SKMG01000039.1 GCA_007121175.1 Trueperaceae bacterium
GGGTGCGTTGGACGGTTGATGGCCGCGCGCTGCCGGGGCCGATCGGTGACGAGCGCTCGCTCGTCGACAGCGGCGTCCAGGGCAGCCTGCTGGCGCTCGAGAGCGGCCGGCTGCTGTTCTGCAACCCGACGCATCCGACGGCGCGCCTACGACTCGGCCTGCGGCGGAGCGACGACGGAGGCCGACACTGGACCCGCGAGCGGCTGCTGGTCGCCGGGCGGGTGGGCTACAGCGACCTCGTGGAGGTGGGCGGCGGTGCGGTGGGCGTGCTGTACGAGTCGGGCCTCGACGGCGAGGTCCGCTTCGTCCGAGTTGCCGTCTGACGTACTCTCTTGGCATGTGGCCTGTGCTGCACTCTCCGGCGCTTGCGCAGCGGTTCTCATCCGCTCGCCTCGGCATGCCCTGTGACGCAGCTGCGTCGCGATTGCAACGAAGGTGACGGGTGTGATGACCGGGTTCGCCGAACTCCACCATGACGTGGTCTTCGGCCGGAGCGCTGGTAAGATCATCTGGCAACCCCGTATCCAGTGCTGGTACACCGACAAGCTGGTCGCAGGACAGGATCTGCCGCCGCCCTATACCGGCATGAGCATCGTCGAGGTCTACCGCGCCTTGGGATGCTCCAACCGGCTCTACCCGTGGTTCAACCCTTGCTTCCGGAGGGTCGAGCCGGCGTCGGTGCGACGCGTCGAGGAGCGTCTGGACCAGACCGATACCCGGACAACCACCGAAACGCCGGTCGGCAAGCACGTGCGGGTCGATCGAACGAGTCGCAGCACCGCGATGACCATGCCGCTGCGGTGGCCGGTCGAAACGGAAGAGGAACTCAGGGTCGAGACGTGGATCGCTGAGCACACCTCGTGGGAGTGGGACCAAGACCTGTTCGAGCGCAGCGTGCGCGAGGTGGGAGATTTGGGAGCGCCCACCGTATACCTGCCCCGGATGAATGTGCAGGACCTCTACATCAACACCATGGGTGTCGAGAACGCGACCTACGCGCTGTTCGACTGGCCGGACACCGTCGAGGCCTACTTCCGGGCGCTCGACGGATGCCACGATCGGCTGATCGACGTCGTCAGCGCGTCGCCGATCGACATCATCAACTTCGGCGAGAACGTCCATGCCGCCACCCTCTCGCCCGCGCTCTTCGAGCGCTACCACCTGCCCGCGTGCCGGCAGCGCTGCGATCGGCTCCACGCTGCTGCGAAGTTCGTCTCGTCGCACTGGGACGGAGACTGCGGGCCCCTGCTCAGGTATGCCCGCGAAACGAACCTCGACGGTATCGAGGCGATCACGCCGCAGCCCCAAGGGGACGTGACGCTGGAACAGGTCAAGGACGCGCTGGGCGACGAGATGTTCCTGCTCGACGGGATCCCGGCCGTGCTGTTCGACGAGACCTATCCGGTGGAGACCCTGATCGAGTGCACGCACCGGATCATCGACATGTTCGCCCCGAGACTAGTCCTGGGCATCTCCGACGAGTTGTCGTCCACCGGCGACATCGAGAGGGTTCGCATGGTCGGGGAGATCGTGCAGGCCCACAACGACCGGTTGGCGCGTGGGAGTTCTTAGCCGCACGTGAGGCGCGCCCGAGCGGCGCGGCGGGCGCCATGTACGAGGCGGGCGTCGACGGCAGGGTCCGCTTCGTCAGCGGTGCCGACTGAGAGCGTAGGCTCTTGACATGCGTCACGCTTCGCGCCCCCATGCGCAGAGCCGTACGCGCCTCTGGCGCGCGGTGCTGCTCGCTTCGTTCGTCTTCGCTGCGTTCGCGTCCCAGGGCCCACTGCCGAGCAGCTACCCGCCGCTCTCGGCGCACGAGCTCGAGCCGCAGCTGCTCGAGCACACCAACGCCGAACGCGAGCGCGAGGGTCTGCCGGCACTACGGCACGGCGACGCGCTGGCGCTCGCCGCTCGGCACCACGCGCGCGAGATGGCGGAGCTCGGGTACTTCGACCACGAGAGCCCCACGCCTGGCAACGAGACGCTCCCGCAGCGCGTCGGCAACGCCGGCGGCGCCGTGGTGCGGGTCGGGGAGAACATCGCGCAGCTCAAGCCCGTGACCGAGGACCTCGCCGAGCGGACCGTCCGTGGCTGGATGGCGAGTGACGAGCACCGCGACAACCTGTTGGGCGGGGCTTGGACCCACGTCGGCCACGGGGTGGTCGACCAGCCCGACGGGGGCGTCGTGGTCGTCCAGGTGTTCGCAGCCGATCCGAATCCGCTCGTGAGCATCGAGCCGCTCGGGACCTCGCGCATCCGGCTGACCTTCGAACTGAGCCCGGGTGAGCTGGTCTTCCTGGTCGGCGACGCTCCGGCGGCGGCCGAGGTCGACGGTCACGAGGTCACGCTCGAGCTCCCCGGCGAGCCGCCGTTCACGGTGATGACGGGTCGCGACCTGGGCGACGGTCGCATCGCGGTGGTGCACGCGCTGCTGATGGCGGGGGAGACGATCGAACCGACGCTCGTGCCCGCCGCGCGGTAGCGCGGCAGCGACACAGACGCCATGCGCGAGCAAGCCATCGTCGACCTCTTGTGGCGGGAAGGACCGCTGTCCCGGGCTGCCATCGCGCGTCGGAGCGCTGTGAGCAAGCCGGCGGTGTCGAGCATCGTCGCTCGCCTCCTCGAGGCGGGGCTGGTGGTGGCAGGAGGACGCCAGGGCCAGCCGAGCGGCCGCCCAGGCCATCTGCTGGCCTTCAACGGCGCAGCGGGCTTCGTCGTCGGCGCCGACGTCGGCGGGACCAACACGCGAGCCGTGCTCGCGGATCTCGAGGGCAAGCCGGTGGCCTCGCTGCGAGAGCCGACCGACCGCAGCAGCCCGGACGCGCTGGTCGCACAGCTGACCGACGTCGTGAGCCGGTTGGCGGCCGACGCGAAGGTGAGGGGCCGCGTCGTCGAGGTCGCCATCGCCACCCCGGGAGTCGTCGACCCGACGAGGCGCGTCATCTCGCTCGCACCGAACCTGAGAGCGCTCGAGGCCGAAGGCTTCCTCGACCGTCTCGAGTCCGCCCTCGGCCTGCCGCTGACGATGCTGAACGACGTCAACGCCGCCACCCTCGGGGAGTTCCACCACGGCGCCGGCGCGGGTCTGCGGGACCTCGCGTACATCAACCTCGGTACCGGCCTCGGTTGCGGTCTGGTGATCCATGGCGCACTGCATCACGGCTCTAGCGGTCGCGCCGGCGAGCTGGGGGTCGTGCCCTACCCGCCCGGGTCCGGCCCGACGCTCGAGGAAGCGCTCTCCGGCACCGGGCTGGGCCGACGCCACCAGCGTCTCGGCGGCAGCGGCGACCCCGCGGACGCGTTCGCCGAGGCCGACGGAGGGCGCGAACCGGGTGCCTCGCTGGTCGCGGCCTTGCTGCACGACCTGGCGTGGGCGATGGCCACCATCAGCACGCTCATCGATCCCGACCGTATCGTTTTGGGGGGCGGCATCGGGCTGCGTTGTGCTTCCCGACTCGACACCCTCCGCGCGAGCCTCACGCGCATGACCGGCTTCGAGGTCGATATCGCCGCCGCGCAGCTGGGCGACGATGCAGGACTCCGGGGCGCGGTCGCGACCACGCTCGAGCCGGCCCGCTCGGTGCGGCGCTGGCTGAGAGGAGGACCGCTGGCAGACAGTGCCTGATCCGCAGTTCACGAGATCCTATGCTTCCGAGCGAAGCAGTCCCGGAGGACCCATGTTCAAGCACCTCATCCGCACGGCCCTGGCCCTCGCGCTCGTCGGCGCGCTCGCCGCCGCGAGCGCCCAGACCACCATCGTCTGGTCGTTCTGGGGAGACCCCGGCGAGCTGCCGCCGAACTATGAAGTCATCGAAGCCTTCCACGCGGCCCAAGACGACGTCCGCATCGAAGTGCAGCACGCTCCCTGGGGGAGCTACTTCGACCGCATCCTGACCCAGATGGCCGGCGGCACCGCGCCGGACGTGATGTTCCTCAACAACATCCCGTCGTACGCAGCTCGCGGCGTGCTCTTTCCGCTCGACGAACTCATCGAGCGCGACGGCTTCGACACCCACGCCTACCACCCCGGCCTGCTGGCGATCTTCAGCTACGCAGGCGAGGTCTACGGCTTCGCCCGCGACAACGACACCAACGTGCTGTACTACAACAAGGATCTCTTCGACGAGGCCGGCGTCGACTACCCCAGCGAGGACTGGCAGTGGGCGGACATCCGCGCCGCCGCCAGCGAGCTGACCGTGCGCGACGCGCGCGGCCGCGCCACCCAGTACGGCTTGGCGCTGGAGAAGAACCGCTACCCGCAGTGGGTGTACCAGAACGGCGGCAGCGTCTTCGATGATCCGCTCGAGCCGACCGAGTTTCTGATGGATGCGCCCGAGGCGATCGAGGCGATCCAGTTCATCGCCGACATGATCCTCGTCGACGGCTCGGTGCCCAGCTTCGACGCGATGGCCCAACTCGGCAGCACCACGGAGCTCTTCAGCACTGGACGCGTGGCGATGGTGATGACCAACGCGGCCCGCATCCCGACGTTCATGGGTGCCGGCTTCGAGTGGGACGTCGCGCCGCTTCCCGCTGGCCCTGACGGCATCCGCGCCAACACGCTCGGCGGCGCCGGCTACGTGATGTCGGCCACCAGCGAGCACCCCGAGGAAGCCTGGACGTTCCTGAAGTTCCTGGCCGGCACCGAGGGCCAGTCGATCTTTGCCAGCACCGGCGTCGCCGTCCCGGCGTCATACGCCGATCCCGACGTGGCGGCCACCTTCATCAACGCCTGCCCCGAGACGGTCTCGTGCGAGATCTTCATCAGCGAGACCGAGCGCGGCCGGCTCGCGCCGATGTTCCCCGACTGGCGCGAGATCGAGAGCACCATCGTCACGCCGCACCTCGACCTCATCTACACCGGCGAGCTCAGCGCCCAAGAGGCGCTCGCTCAGATGGGCGCCGAAGTGCGCCGCTTCATGGCCGAACGTCAGTAATGCGCGTCTTCGACGCCCACGTCCACAACTTCTGGTGGCAGGAGCGCACCTCGGGCGCGGGCTTCGTCGAGGCGTTGAAGGGTGTCGCCGAGGAGGTCGGGATCGTCAAGATCGCCCTCCTCGGCAACCCCGGGCCGACGGGGCACGACGCGCTGAGCGCGGCCATCGAGGGCGCCCCGGAGCTCTTCGTGGGCTTGGGCTGGCTGCGCCTCGACGAGGATCCGCCGAGCCTGATCGACGAGTTCGCGGAGCGCGGCTTCCACGGCATCAAGACGCTCGGCCCCAGACGCAACTATGACGACGAGGCCTACTACCGCCACTATGAGAAGGCCCAAGCGCGCGGGCTGCGGATGCTGTTCCACACCGGCATCCTCGGCGGCCCCAACGACTACCTGATGGGAGCCGCCGAGGACGCCTGGAAGGCGCCTCCGATCGGCGAGCAAGAGGAGCGCCTCGTGACCCGACTCGGTCGCGAGGCGCGCGGCCGCGGCTACGGCTTCGGTTCGGCGCGCATGCAGCCGATCTACCTCGACACGATCGCCTTCCACTTCCCCGAGATGTACGTCATCGGAGCGCACCTCGGCTGGCCCGACTACCGCACCGCCTGCGCGATCGCGCGCTGGCGCCCGCGGCTGTTCTTCGACATCTCGGGCGGCGACGTGGTGCGCAACCACATCGTCCAGGGCGGCTACGTCATGAACGAGATCCGCCCCGAGAAGCTGGTCTACGGGTCGGACTCCGACCACCGTCGCATGAAGCGCGACGTCGAGGCCTGGCGCAGCGCCTTCACCGAGATGGGGCTGACCGAGGAGCAGCAGCAGCTGATCTTCTACGACAACGCCGCGCGCATCTACGGGATCGACGACTAGAGGAGGAACGCCGTGGCCGTCGACGTGAGGGAGAGGCCGCGCCCTGGGCAGCGCGCGCCGCCGTCCGCGCAAAGGTCAGGCCTGCAGCGCCGCGTCACGTGGACGGCCTACGGCTTCTTGCTCCCCAACCTGATCGGCTTCCTGATCTTCACCTTCCTGCCGGTGCTGGCGGCGCTGCTCATCAGCTTCAGCCATTGGGACCTGCTGCGCCCACCCGAGTGGGCCGGCGTGGCGAACTACCAGCGGCTCGTCGGCGACCCGACCTTCCACCGGGTGCTGCGCAACACCTTCGTGTACGTGCTCGGCACGGTGCCGGCGCAGATGGTGCTGGCGCTGCTGGTGGCGATGGCGCTCAACCAGCGCATCCCGGGCCGGCTGGTATTTCGCGCCGCCTACTTCATGCCTGTGGTGGCTTCGACCGTGGCCGTCGCACTCGTGTGGCGCTGGATCTTCCACGCCGACTTCGGGCTGCTCAACAGCGCGCTGTTCATGCTGGGCGTCGATGACCCGCCCGCCTGGCTGCAGAGCACCCGTTGGGCGCTACCGGCGATCATCATCATGAGCATCTGGCAGCAAATCGGCTTCTCGATGGTGTTGTTCCTGGCCGGCCTCCAGTCGGTGCCAGCGCACCTGTACGAGGCGGCCAAGATCGACGGCGCCAGCTCCTGGGACCGCTTCGTGCACATCACCATCCCGATGCTCTCGTCGACCACCTTCTTCGTGCTGGTGATCAGCATCATCAACTCGTTCCAGGTCTTCGACCAGGCGTTCATCATGACCGAGGGAGGCCCCGCCAACGCCACCAACACGCTGGTGTTCAACATCTACCGCTACGCCTTCCAGTTCTTCCAGATGGGCTACGCGGCGGCCATGGCCTGGGTGCTGTTCGCGATCATCTTCGTGGTGAC
>SKMG01000452.1 GCA_007121175.1 Trueperaceae bacterium
CCCAGGTTGAAGTGCGCCTGGGCGTTGACCGAGTTGCTGGCCACGGCCGCCTGCAGCACCTCGAGCGCCAGGTCCAGGCGCCCCACCTGCAGGTGGGCGTAGCCGAGGTTCGACAGCAGGACGTCGTTCTCGCCGAGCGTTTCGCGCGCCGCGCGATAGGCTTCGATCGCTCCGCGCGAATCGCCGGCGCGCTGCCGTGCATACCCCTGATAGAACGCGAGCAGGCCGTCGTCGGCGAGCTCGCGCGCCCGCCCGAAGCCGTCCGCGGCACGGCCCCAGTCGCCGATCTCGAGGGCGGAGAGGCCTTGCTCGAACGCCACCGCGGCCTCGCCCTCGAGCGCCAGCGCATCGTCGTCACCGACGATGCGCTCGTGCTGCTCGAGGACGTTCAGGGCGCGTCGGGTGAGCCCCGAATCGGGCGACTCGGCGAGCACCGCCTCGAGCACGCCGCGCGCCTCGTCGATACGTCCGACGCGACCGAGGGCGATCCCGTAGTAGGTGCGCAGCAGTGGATCGCGCTCACCCGCCTCGATGCGCGGCGTCAGCGTGTCAAGCGCCTGGCGGGCGCGCCCCGAGGCCAGCTGCAGCTCGACTAGGCGCAAGGTCAGCTCCTCGCCCTCACCGAGCGCGGCGCGCAGCAGCTCCTGCGCTTCCTCGAGGTTGCCGCTGCGTCCCAGCACCGTAGCGAGCGCCTCGAGCGCCACCACGGAGCTGGGATCGTCGGCGACGACGTCGCGCAGCAGCGCCTCGGCCTCGGCGAGCTCGCCCGCGGCCACCAGCAGGTCGGCTTCGGCCAACGCCAGGCTGACGCTCTCCGGGAACGACCGCCGCCCCTCGCGCACGAACGCCAGCGCCTCGTCTCCCACGGAGTCCGGCAGCCCGGCGGCCAGTGCGTACACGGCGCTCGAGCGGCCGATCGGGTCGCTCGCGGCCTGCCGCAGCAGCGCGAGCGCACCGCGCGGGTCGCCCAGCGCCAAGACCTCACTCTGCAGGGCGCGCTGCAGCGTCAGCGAGTCGGGCACCCGCTCCGACGCCCGGCGCAGGGCCTGCAAGCGGCGCTGTGGATCGGTCTGGAGGCTGATGTAGTGCAGGTGGGCGTCGACCAGCCGCGGCGCGGAGGTGAGCGCCCGGTCGAGCAGCGCCAGCCGCTCGGCGGGATCGTCGAGGAGCTCGGAGAGGCCGGTGAGCGCCAGAGCGTGGTCGGGGTTCACAGCCAGTGCCGCTCGGTAGGCGGTCTCGGCGCCCTCGCGCTCCCCGACCGCCGCGAGCACGATGCCCTCGATCGCGCGTACCTCGGCCACCGCTGGCGCACGTTCCGCCGCCTCGCGCGCAAGTGCGACCGAGCGCTCGGCGAAGCCCTCCAGCGCTGCGACGCGGGCTGTCTCGGAGCGCAACCAGGCGCTCTCAGGATCGAGTTCGAGCGCCATCTCGAGATCGCCGAGCCTGACGCCCGGCAGCCGCGAGGTCGCCACCCCGAGCGGGCCGAGGGCCGGCAGCGAGGGCGCACGCTGCAGTGCGCCGCGCAGCTGGGCGAGGTCCGCTGGTGAGACGCTCACGCCCGATAAGCGCAGGCTGGTCTCGGCGATGGAGCGCCAGAGCGCGCTGAGATCGTTCACCGATCCGCGCAGCGTCTCGGTGCGGTCCTCGGTGCCGACGACCACGACGAGCTCGACCTCGAGTTGGCTCTGACCACCTACGCGAGCGAGCACCACGGCGTCGGCCTGGAACAGCCGCTGCGCGGCCTCGAGCGGGTCGACGCCGGCCTCGCTGGCGCGCTGCAGCACGAGCAGGGCGTCACCGACCGGAGGCACGAAGACTCCGTCGACCTGGTTGAGGGCGCGCTGCACGGCGCCCGCGCTGGCGAGCCCCAGCGCCTCGACCGAGCGCCCGGCATCGAATGGGAACACGACGAGTCGGGTGGGAGCGCCAGGGGCAGGTACGCCCGGGGCGGATCCGCCCTGGCCGAGCGCGCTATGCGCGACCAAGAGCAGCACGAGGGCCGCGACCACAGCGGCGGAGGATCGGAAGCGTCGCATCAGGCGGAGTCTAACCCGGAGGCAGTGAGAACGCTGAGGCGTGTACTGATCGTGCCAGGCGGCGTTCAGGCAGGGAAGCGGAAGGCGCCCGGCAGCAGCTCGGCGACGCTCGTGCGGAGCTGCTGGTGCCCGGATAGGCTGACCAGCCACACCGTGGCGTTGGGTGCGAACTCGACGAGGATCTGGCGGCAGGCGCCGCAGGGCGCCGCCGGCGGATCGCAGTCGGTGACCACCACCAACGTCTCGAAGGTGCGCCCGCCCTCGCTCGCCAAGGCCTGCACGGCCGACTGCTCGGCGCAGCGGGAGAGACCGTACGACGCGTTCTCGACGTTGGCGCCCGCAAACACGCGCCCATCATCGGCGAGCAGCGCAGCGCCGACACGGAAGCTCGAGTAGGGGGCGTAGGCGTTGTGATAGGCGCGCTGAGCGGCGGCGACCAGTCCCGCCGGTGGGCTGGCATCCTGGCCCATCAGAAGACCCCCAGGCGGTCGAGCAGCGCCGGGCCCATGGCCGCGAGTCCCACGAGCACCGACACGATGGCGCTGATCAGCACCGCTCCGGCGGCGGCGTCCTTGGCGGCCGCCACCAGCGGGTGCCGCTCCGGGTGGACGGCATCGGAGAGGTTCTCGAGCGCGCTGTTGAACAGCTCGCTGGTGAGCACTAGCGCGCAGCACAGCAGCACCAGGGCGGTGCCGGATCCGAGCCAGACGCTGAGCGCGACCGCGGCGAACGCCGCCATGAGCTGGTAGCGGAAGTTCGGTTCGTCGCGGAAAGTGCCGGCGATACCACGGGCAGCGGTTCGCACGGCGGTCCCGAAGGGCATGCGCGGCGCGCGCGCGCTGACGCGGCTCACGGCGAGCCCTCCGCCGATTCGGCTGGCGCTGCCGCGGCCGGCGGCCGCGGGTCCGCCGCAGACGACCTGCCCTCCTCGGCGGCGAGCGCCAGGACGCGACGTTGCGCGGCCTCGAAGGGACGCCAGCTCGCAGCGTCGCGGTGGTCGAAGCCGAGCAGGTGGAGCAGCCCGTGCGCGCACAGGACCAGGACCTCGCGGTAGGTCGCGACCCGGCGTTCGCGTGCCTGGCGGGTCGCCGTATCGAGGCTCACGACGATGTCGCCGAGCGCGCTCACCACGGGCACGCCGACGTCGTCGGGCTCGTGCAGCGGATAGGAGAGGACGTCGGTAGGTCCCGAGACGCCGCGATGCGCAGCGTTGCGGGCGGCCATGGTCTCATCGTCGACCAACACCACCGTCAGCTCGCGGTCGTGTGCACCGTACTCGTCGCCGAGCGCGGCGAGCGCTCGACGCAGGACGTTACGTCGCCGGAACCGGCCGGTCTCGTCGCTGATCTCGACCATCATGGCGCAACCCCTTGATCTCGTCGGCGCTCGGGTAGCCGATGCGGCGGTGGAGCACCGCCGTCAGCATACGCTCGAACGTGTTGGCGATCACCTCGAGATCGTGCAGGTTGAGTGGGCTCTGGGAGAGCTGGTCGTCCTGGAGCCGCTGGTCGAAGAGCCGGTCGATCAGCGCCCGGATGCTGCCCTGGGTCGGATCGGTCAGGGTGCGCGAGGCCGACTCGACGGCGTCGGCGAGCAGCAGCACCGCTGTCTCCTTCGAGCGAGGTCGGGGACCGGGATAGCGGAAGTTGAGCTCGCTGACGCTGTTCGCGTCCTCCAGGGCTCGTTTGTAGAAGTACGCGAGCACCGTGGTTCCGTGGTGCTCGACCACGTACGGCTCGAGCTGCCGCGGGAGCTTGTACTCGCGCAGCAGCTCGACGCCGTCACGGACGTGGCTGGTGATGATCAGGTAGGAGAGGTGCGGGCTGATGCTGTCGTGAGGGTTCTCGCCACTGAACTGGTTCTCGACGAAGAAGTGCGGCCGGCGCATCTTGCCGACGTCGTGGTAGAGCGCGCCCACGCGCGCGAGCAGCGAGTGGCCCCCGATCGCCGTGACGGCCTGCTCGACGAGGTTGGCGATGATCTGCGAGTGCTGGTAGGTGCCCGGGGCCTCGAGCAGCAGCCGCTGCAACAGCGGATGGCTCGGGCTCGAGAGCTCGAGCAGCCGGAAGTCGGTGAGGAAGCCGAACACGCCCTCGGCCAGGGCCAGCAGGGCGAACGCCAGGATCCCGGCCACGACGCCTCCGGCCACGAAGACGGCGAAGGCGGTCGCGCCCGCGATGGGGGAGAGACCGCCGCCGAGCAGCACCATGACCGTCAGCGCCACGCCGCCCGCGACGCCACCGACCGACCCAGCTAGGAGCACACCGGCGCGGTTGGTGATCACCTGCACGCTGGCGACCGCGACGACCGAGCCGACCGTGGCCGCCAGCAGCGTCACCAGCGGCGTCGCAGGCACCAGCACCGCCGTGACCAGGGCCGCCCAGAGCGCCCAGAACAGGCCCACGCTCTCGTCGAGCAGCACCGCCACGACCAGCGGCACCGCTAGCACCAGCACCAGGCTGGGCGATAGCAGCAGCGCGAAGCGCTGCAGCACCAGGACCCCCAGCGTGAGCACGATCAGGAACAACACCTGCCGCGGCGACAGCCGCGCGGCCAGCCGCTCGCTCGCGTAGACGCCCGGAACGGTCAGCAGCAGTGCCAGCAGCACGCTGCCCAGCACCACCACGATCGTGCGGCTCAGCGCATCGACGCGGGGCGAGTAGAGCCCGGCCACCTCGAGCGTGCGCAGGTGATCCTCGGTGAGCGTCTCGCCCTCGCGGACGATCACCTGACCCGCCTCCAGCGCCTGCGTGCGCAGCGGGACCGCCGCAGCGGCGCCGGCGCGCGCCGCTTCGGTCAAGCGATCGTTCGGCGTGGCGGTCGCCACCAGGCGACGCTCGAGCAGCAGCCGCACCTCGCGCTGGCGCTCGACCGGCGCGGCGGATACGGCCTGCGCGATCACCTCGTCGAGGTCCTCGGCACGCACGCCGCCGGGGGCGTGATAGCGCGCCGCGAGCACGTCGAGGCTGGCCTCGGGAAGCCCGATGCCGGCGAACGAACCGAGCACCACGCGCTGCAGCGTCGGGTCGACGGAGTAGATGGTGTTCACCTGCTCCATCGCGGCCTGGCGCTCGCGCTCGGTCGCGATCCGGTCTGGCACCAGCAGGTCTACGGGAGCGACGAAGGCCTGAGGGCTCGGATCGCCGACGTCGAGCAGCGCCGTGCGGCGCTCGGCGTAGACCGAGTACACCAGTGCGGCGAGGGCCGCGACCACCAGCGACCAGGCGAGCGTGCTGCGCAGCGGACGGCGGCGCGCAGGCGGATCAACCCTGGTGCTCATCGTAGGCCCGGATGATGCGTGCCACCAGCGGGTGGCGCACCACGTCGGCATCGTCGAACCCGACGAAGGCGAGTCCGTCGATGCCGGCAAGGATGCGTTCGGCGACCTTCAGCCCGCTCTCGACGTTTCCCGGCAGATCCACCTGGGTCCGGTCGCCGGTCACCACCACCCGGCTGTTGAAGCCCATGCGGGTGAGGAACATCTTCATCTGCTCGGGGGTGGTGTTCTGCGCCTCGTCGAGGATGATGAAGGCGTCGTTGAGCGTGCGGCCGCGCATGAACGCCAGCGGCGCGACCTCGATGGTGCCGGTCTCCAGCAGCTGATCGACCCGGTCGGGCGGCAGCATGTCGTAGAGCGCGTCGTACAGCGGTCGCAGATAGGGATCGATCTTGGCCTGCAGGTCGCCCGGCAAGAAACCCAAATGCTCGCCGGCCTCGACCGCGGGACGCGTCAGGATCACGCGCTTCACCTGCCGCGAGGTGAGCGCCTGCACCGCCATCGCAACCGCCAGGTAGGTCTTGCCGGTGCCGGCCGGCCCGATACCGAAGATGATCGGGTGCTCGCGGATCGCGGCGACGTAACGCCGTTGGTTCACGGTCTTGGGCCGCGTGCGGCCTGGCAGCCCGTCGTCCGACCGTTCCGCCTCGGCCGGATCGAAGCGCTCGAGCTCGGCGTGCGTGATCTCGGCGGCGTGCACCTCGCCCCCGGCCCGGATCGTTGCGAGCAACGAGCGAAAGGTGCGCTCGGCCTCGGCGACCGCCCCGGGCTCGCCGCTCAGTCGCACCTCGTCGCCGCGGGCGACGACCTTGGCCGCGAGTCGACTGCGCAAGGCCCGGAGGTGCTCGTCGTTGTGCCCGAACAGGCGCAGGGCCTCGCTGGGGCTGCGCAGCTTCAGCGTGACGCTAGCGGAGATGGCTTCCTCCGGTTCCGGTAGCCCACCGGTTCACCCAGGATCATGTGCCACAGGACACCCTTGCGGACCGACCGGGGGTCGAGCGACAACAGGTCACGCGCCGCCTCGCGCGCCTGCGCGCTGGCCTGGCGCTCGGCGCCGCTCACCGCACGCAGCCTGCGCTCGACCTCGAGGGCCGGGGCGTCCTCCTTCAGCCTGGGGCGCCTGGGGGCGCGCTGTTCCCAGGGTGCGGGGGGCTTCGGACGCCCCTTGGGGAACGGATCGCGCGGCGGCGGTGGTGACCGTTGCGGACGAGGCGGAGGTGTCGGTCGCCGCGTCGGCGGTTGCGAAGCACCCGCGCTGGCGATCGTGCGCCGGGCGGCGGGCGGAGCCCCGGCGGGCGGGGCGCCCGTGGGAGCCGTGCCGGTGCCGGCCTGCTGCGCCGAACCGGCGTCGCGGACCCGG
>SKMG01000261.1 GCA_007121175.1 Trueperaceae bacterium
GAACTCGCGCCCTGACAGACGCCGCCTCGGTCAATCGAGGTGCCACCGATTGTGAAATGCAGGAGTTCGCCCCGTCGCTTGGACTGTTTCGGTTGGGCGGCGTAGACGCGGCGGTCGATCACCTCGGGGTCAGCGTCGAGGTTGGTGATGAGGTAGCGGGCGTTTTCGCGCGCTTCACGCCCGGGGTAGCGCACGACTGCGGCCTCGTAGACCACGCGGCGCGCGCGGCCAGCCCTTGGCGCGGTAGTGGCCGTGCCCGAAGCGGCGTTCGCTCTCGCCGCTGGCGGCGCTCTGCTCGCGCGCCAGCGCCGTGTCGTCGGCCGTGAGGCGCTTGAGGGCGTCGTTGCCGCCGATGGCAGCGACGTACTCCTGCCGCTCACGCTCGGGCGGGACGAGGTCCGCGAACACCAAAGCATCTGGTCCGCATCCGCACCGACGCCGCCGCCCGTCGGCCCGCTCTCCGCGTCGAACGGCACCCTTCATTCCCCGTCGGTCGTGGGTTCGTGCGCCTCGACGTCGTCGGCCGCGCCCGCTTCCCAGCGCTGCCGGTGGGCGTCGGCTTCCTCCACCGAGCGGAACCGTCGGACGCCACGGGGCGCCTGGCGCAGGGTACCGAACGCCCGCGAGAGCGACGAGGCGGCGCACGCGGCCGCGAGCCCCTCGAGCGCCGATGCGGACCGCCGGGGTCCCGGCATCTCGGCCACGTCGCGGTAGCGGCGCACCGGCACGTCAGTGGTCCTCGCCCGAGCCGAACCCGAAGGCGCGCGCCAATCGCTGCGCGTCGTCGCGGTCGCGCAGTCGGACCGTGTCGCGCTTCATCCGGTACAGGGTCTCCGGGGTGACGACGGTGATCGTCACGGTGCCGGCCGGGACCCGCTCGACCTCGAGGTCCTCGAAGCGAAACGCATCGCCGAGCCGGCTGACGATGTCGATCGTGAAGTCGACGTCTGGTGGCCCGTACTGCACTGCCGGGTACGCGCCGCTCAGGTCCTCGGCAGTGATCATCGCGATGTCGGGGTCTTCGAAGACGGTCGTCAACGCCTCCCGCAGCCGCTCGACGTTGGCCGCATCGGGGGCGACGAAGAGGTGGACGACGCGCGTGGCTCGATCGAACCCGTGCGCCGCCATCGCCAAGTCACCGATCACGGCGTAGCGGACCCCGGCGCGCTCCAGCGCGTCGAGCACGGTCAGCACGTCCTCGAGCTGCATGGCGCCAAGGTACATCGGGGCGGGGGCGGCAGCCGTTCGCTGGTGCGCAGGTCCTGAGATGATCGAAGCGGCGGGGGCCGGCGGGCGGTCCGCGCCCCGGTAAGGCCTCGAGATTGGTGACGACCGCGTCTACCGCATCTTCCAGAAGGCTTACTGCAGCGTCCCCGTTCGTGCCGCTGTGGTGAACCAGGCCGCTCGCCCGTTCGAGCTGGTGCTTCAGATCGGGGCGGTTGGCTTGCCGTGGTGGGGGCTGCGGCGGCAGAGCTGACCTGATCGTGGTGCGGCTCGGTCATTTGGATGCTGGGCGCGGATGTCGTTCGCCGGTGGTCGCCGCCTCGACCTGCTACCGTGCGGCGTGGACCCGCTGCGCACGTCGGTCCTCGGGGTCGCGTCTCCCGAGCCGTGCACGAGCGTCTGGGCTTACTTGCGGCACCTGCTCCTCTGTGCCCGCAGCGAGCGGTTCTCGCCCCTGGTAGAGCACGTGCTGCGTACCACGCAGCTGCCGCTGGACCCGGGCGGCCGCATCCCGCGGGTGCTGCTGGAGCGCGGTACGCCGTCGCCGTGGAACTGGCTGGCCTGGCGCTTGCTCGACCCCGAGGGCCGGCGGCAGCGGCCGGTCGCCGAGAAGCATCCCGTGGGCGCGGTGCAGCGGCGCGTCGACCAGCTGCCGTGGGGTGAGGCGGCGAACCTGCAGGCGAACGCCTATCGCGAGCGCATCGTGGTGTCGTGGGCGCGCGCGGAGGCCTACGGCCTGCTCGGTTACGCTCGTCGCATCCGGGAGAACGAGGTCGTGCGGCAGGACAAGGCCGAGCTGCCGGCCGTGTTGCGCTTCGATCCGCTGCCGGTGCCTCCGAGCGGCTGGTACCTGGCGCGGGTGGACGTGCATGGGCGGACCTTTGATCGCGTCGCTGTGCTGGTGCACGAGCTCGCCCACATCTTGCTGGGGCACTTCGAGCGTCCGCTTGGGGCGCCGCATAGCCGCAGCGTGGCGGTCCATCGTCCGAACCTGAGCCAGGTGGTGGGGGAGGTCGAGGCGGCGAGCGTCACCTACGTCGTCGCGCAGCGGCGCGGCTCGCATGCGAGGCCCGAGCGGGAGTATCTCCGCAACTACTTCGAGCTCGCGCGCAGGGCGTGCTGGCTCCACAGCGTCGACCTGGTGCAGGTCTTCCGGGCGGCCGAGACGCTGCTCGCTTGGGCGTGCTCGGATCACGATCGCATGAGCGTGCTCGACCCGCGACCGCGAACGCCGGCACCCATGCCGCTCGTGGGTGTCGAAGAGCTGGTCAAAGCATTGCTCGATTGCGGCATGGACGTGCTTGACGAACGTTCGGGTCACGCGCCGGGGTCGAAGCCCTCGGAGCCCATCACGGTCGATCGCTTGGCGTGTAGGCCACCGGGGTAGCGACGGTATCCGAGCCCGCAGGTAGCCGGGGCTTTGATCCACGTGCCGTAGTCTGGGATGTGCACGTGCAGTTCAGCTCGACGACGCAGCGTGTGACGTTCACCGGGGCGATCGGCACGACGTGACGCCAGAACGCGTCATCCTGGTCGTGATACTCGCGGTCGGCATCGGGTGGGTGGCGTGGCGCGCCGTGCTCTGGTGGCAACGGCGGGGCCGGGAGCGGGACGATGAACAGCGCGCGCCGTCACACGTGTCGGTGGGCATGCCACGCCCGCGCGCAGGTCTTCCGAGCGCGGCGTCCACCGGCGACGACGAGCTCACCATCGCCGCGTGGAGGATCCTCGAGGCGCGCCCAGCTAATCCGCTCGCGATCCTCGCCGACCTCCAGTTGGAGGACGCGATCGACGTGAGGCGATACGGCGAGGCGGTCACGCGCTACCAGGGCCGCGAGCACCGTCTGGATATCGAGGCCGCCGGCGACGTCATCACGGTGGCCACGAACATGCTCGATCTGTCCAAGGCCGGGACGGAGCTCACCTTCGAGCTCAGCTCGTCGATCCGAGCTGGTCTCGTTAGGGGCACTTTGCGGCTGGCGCGTGATCAGAACGGGAAGCTGCTGGCAACGGTGCAGGACACGCGGACGGGCAAGATCACGGAGTTGCTCCGGGGCGTGCCGAAAGGTGCTCGCCTTGGAGCGCTCACCGCGACGGTGTACGGGCTTGCGCATCTCGTGTCGGCACAGGATCTCGCGACGAAGCTCGACGCGATATCGGGGAAGGTCGATCTCCTGCTCGCCTTCCGGAGCATCGACCAACGGGCGCGACTCGAGGCTATATACGCCAGGGCCAAGGAGCTCGGCATGCTGCCGCTCGACGTGACGGTCATCGAGCAGCTCCGTGAGTTGCGGCAGGAAGTGCGCGAACTCCGCTACGTGTGGCGAGGCGAGGTGATGCACGAGCTGAGGAGCCTGCGCGATCCGCGACCCGTGAAGCGGTCCAACGCGCGATTTCCTGGGACCAAGAAACGGCACGCGGCGATGCATGATGGCCTGCGCGAAGCCGTTGGGCGCGTGGCGTTGATGGAGTTCTCGCTGCGGCTCGAGCACCTCCTCGCGGTAGCGAGCGACGAGGCCGAGCCGTTCCTCAGGGTCCTCCCGGATGAGCTTGGTGCCTGGGACGAGCTCGCCGATCTCTTGCAGGCGAAGGCCCGGACGATCGGGTACGAGGAGTTGACGGCGCAGCCCTACGTCGAGGCGGTGCGGGAGATCGTGAGCGTCTACCGCGGGGGCGTGGAGGGCGGGATGGCGACCGCAGTCCTCGCGCAGCCGCTTCCTGAGTCACGGGTTGGGTGAACGAACTGCGACGCACCTGACAGGATCTGAGATCGCTCAGCTACCGAGGAGCTCACTCTCGACGATCATCGACCGCTCCAGCACCGCCCGCTCCAGCCACGGGTCCGTCCGAGGGCTCTCGCGCTCCGTGGCTACGCCGGCCATCGAGGTCAGGGCGACCGGCCTGGTGTGAACCCATCGGGCCATGTATGCGGGCGCGCCGCAGCCTGCGACGACGGCCGTCAGCCGGGCACATCGGCCCGGAGGCAGACCCGCTATCGCTGACGACCCCGATGACCGCGTCTATGGATGGTGAGCACATCGTGGTGTCGTCCTGGTTCGGCGGCGCCGTCCAGGTCTGGGATCCGAGTACCGAGCCGGTGCTGGAGCACCACCCCATGCCGGTCCCGCTGAACGCCATCCGCTTCCGGGACGATCTGGTGGTGGCGGATCTCGGGCTCGGTGGCGTTGTGTGGGCGAGCGATCACACGGTGGTCTTGCCCATCGACGGAGAGAGCGTCTTCGTGCCGGCCGGCCTCGCGACCGACGGTGAGACGCTGTGGGTTGGCGACTGGGCAACCGGCCTGGTGTGGCAGGTTGGCTTCGACGGCCGGGTTCCGTTGGCGCCGGTTCCCGTCGTTTCTGGCTTGGCCAACCCCGAGGGCCTGGCGGTGGACGCGGGCGGCGGCCTGCTGGTCGTCGAGGCGGCCGCCGGGCGCCTCTCGCACATCGATCTCGCCACCGGAGTCGTGAGCGTCGTTGCGGACGGCCTTACCACGGGCTTCCTCGCGCCCGAGGGGCTCCCGCCCACGTACGCCCTCAATGGGGTGGCCGTTGGCCCATCCGGCGCAATCTATATGACCGGTACCGGGGTCCTGTATCGGTTCGACAGGCGGTACGAGACCTCCCAACGGAGCCTCTACGAGACCTGGGGCGGTTCACTCTGTGCCGGGAAGCGTTTGTGGCACCGCCGCACGCCACGAACGCTTTCGGAACGCCTGCCTGTCTACGCTCGACTCAACGCCCTGGTCGGCGCTCGGTGCGGCGCTGGCCAGACACGATCCGTGGGTCGGGCCGGGGCCTCTCTCCGCCTCCGTCTCCTGAGGTCCCGCCCGATGCTATGCAGTGGCGATCCGTTCCGGCGCCGGGAGAACACTCGGAGGTGGCACGACACTGGAGGCAGACGACACGTACCCCGCTACTCGCGTGCTGCGCACACCTGGAGGATGCGATGAAGAAGCTGCTATGTGCCGCCATCTTGGCCGCGATCATGGGTATCGCGGGCACGGCCATCGCCGATGACGCGGCCGCGACGCCGTACATCGTGATGGAATCCCAACTCGGCGTGCAGGATTTCATTGGGCTCGTCCCCGAGGGAATCCGGCTCGATGGCCATTCCAGCGGTGTCATCACCGAGGGCCTCCTCGCCGGCGCCACGACGACCGGGATCGACTACATGGTCTACCGGCACGACGGTGTCGGCGTCCTGCACGTGCGCGGGTTCGCCGTCCACCCGGACGGCGTCACGGTCGCCATGACGTTAGAGGGCTTCCTGGGTGAACCCATGCCGGGGATGCTCGAAGCGATGCTCGATCCCGAGTTCCAGCCCCCGGACGTGGACATCCCGGCCCACGGGGCGGCGTGGTTCCAAACCATGGCGCCGCAGTACGCTTTCCTGAACCACACGGTGTTCGGCTGCACCGGGACCGTCAACTTGGTCGAGGGCGTCGCCAGGATCACGTGCACTTCGCTGGCGCCGTAGGGGCGCCGGGTCACGCGACACAGGGAGGGCCGGGAGGGCCGTGCCGGTTGTCCTATGAACGGTCCTCCCTGTCGCCGCGGTCGGGGAAGGTGCGCTCGGTCGTCGGGTCTGGTTTTCCTCAGGGCAGGAAGACCACACTCTGGTGCTGCTCGAGGGACGCGCGGTTGGGGCGCTCGTCGGGTCGCTCGGGCAGCACCAGGAGCGGTCTCGCGGCGAGTTCGTCGTAAGTCACGGCCTGTGTCGGTTGCGCTGTACGCGCTCCTCGACCGAGACTGAACGGCGTGTTCGTCGTCGACACCAACGTCTTGCTCTACGCCGCGGACGAGAGCAGCAAGTTCCACGCGCCGTGCCGGCGCTTGCTCGAAGGGCTACGGACTGGGCCGATCCCGTGGTTCCTCACCTGGGGCATCTCCTACGAGTTCCTGCGCGTCGCCACCCACCCGCGCGTCTACCCGCAGCCGTGGTCGGCGTCCGAGGCTTATGCGTTCCTGCAAGCCCTGCTGCGTTCCCCGAGCGCATGCCTGCTGGTACCCACGGTGCGCCATGCGGAGGTCCTCGCCGCATCGCTCGCCGACGTGCCCGAAGCGCGCGGCAACCTCTTGCGCGACCTCCACATCGCCGTTGTCGTGCGCGAGCACGGGGTGAGCCGCCTCATCACGCGCGAGCGCGACTTCTACCGCTTCGGGTACCGCGACGTCGTCGATCCGCTCTGGGTGGAGCGCCTCGGCTGAGGGCGCGTTCCCGGGCTCGGGTTCGACGCGCCCGGTTCGACGCGACGACCCCGGGGTCGCCAGGTCAGGCCCCAGCCGCTCGGCGGCGTGGAACATACGGTGTCGACGCTTGGGCTGCGCGGGCCCAGAATCGCTATGAAGCGTTTCGTGCTAAAGTCTGAATAGCACTGAGCGTTGTTCAACGTTGCTTGATGAGGCGGTGAGCGTCGTGAAGCGCGGCATGA
>SKMG01000082.1 GCA_007121175.1 Trueperaceae bacterium
GACGGTACTGATGGCGACGCACGAGCGCGTGCGCAGCCGCCGTCTCGCCGATGCCGAGCTGCTGCTCGACGAGGGCCGTTTGAGGCGCTTACGCGGCGCGCAGGAGCCGACGTGAACGACCTGCGCGCGGTGCTCTGGATCGCGCGCAAGGATCTGCTGCACGAGACGCGCAGCAAGGCCACGACCGTCGCGACGCTGTTCTTCTCGGCGATCACGCTGGTCGTGCTCGCGTTCGCCATCGGCCAGGACGAGCGCCTGCTGGCGGACGCAGCGAGCGGCGCCCTCTGGGTGGCGCTGGCGTTCGCGGGGGTGATCTCCGCCGCGCAGTCGTACCAGGCCGATCTCGAGGACGGCGCGTTCGACGCGCTCCTCATCACCCCGGTGCCGCGCGCGGCGGTGTACCTCGGCAAGCTGCTGGCGAACTGGCTGTTCATGCTGGTGCTGGGCGTGCTGATGCTGCCGGTCACCTTCGTCCTGTACGGCGCGAGCTTCCCGGCCGGTTGGCCCTACCTGATCGTGACGCTGGCACTCGGCACGCTCGGCTTCGCGCTCATCGCGGTGTTCTACGCGGGCCTGACGGCCAACCTCCGGGCCCGCGAGTCGCTGCTGCCGGTGCTGATGTTCCCGGTGGTCGTCCCGATCCTGCTGGCCGCGGTGCGCGCCAGCGGTGCGCTGATCGGCTCGGACGACCTCGAACTGGCCGGTGGTTGGCTACGATTGCTCGTGGGCTTCGACCTCGTCTACGCTGTGCTGTGTACCGCCATCTACCACTTCGTCGTGGAAGAGTAGAGGTGGCATGCGGCCCGAGGTCGTGCGAGTCGCGCGCTCCACGAAGCGGAGCGGCGCACAGGAGGGGTCATCGATGAGCGACGCGAGTGAGCGGCTGCGACGCCCGGCTTGGTTGCGGGTGTGGGGGGTGGCGCTGGTACCGTTGTTCGGGACGGGTGCTTACCTCGGCCTGGTCTGGAGCCCGCAGGATGTGAACCAGGGCAACCTGATCCGGATCATGTACGCGCACGTGTCCGTGGCCTGGATCGGCTTCCTGGCGGTCTTCCTGACGGCGCTCTTCGGATCGCTGTTCCTGTGGCGCGGCAAACGCCGGGACGACGTCGTGTCGGTCGCCTCCGCCGAGCTCGCGCTGCTGTTCTCCAGCCTCACGATCATCGGCGGCATGACCTACTCGCGGCCGACGCTCAACACCTTCTGGACCTGGGACGCCAAGCTGACCCTCACGGCGCTGATGGTCGCGATGCTGGTGGGCTACTTCATCGTGCGCGGCCTGATCGACGACCCGGTGCGACGCGGCCGCGTCTCGGCCGTGGTGGCGATCGTGGTGGCAGCTTCCTTGCCGTTCAACTACCTCGCGGCGGAGTGGTTCCGGACGCTGCACCCTTCGCGCGCCATCGCGCTCGACGGCAGCGGCGTCACCATGGCGCCGGAGATGCTCCTGACCCTGCTCTTCAACACCGTCGTCGCTGGCCTCGTCTATGGCTGGTTCCTCGTCGATCGGGCACGCCTCGGGCACGTCGAGGCCCAGCTCGAGCAGGAGCGCGCGGAGCTCGAGCTCCAGTCGGCGCCCACCGCGGGAGGTGTCGTCCGTGTTTGAAGCCTGGAGTCACTGGACCTGGGTGAGCATCGCGTGGGCCGAGGTGGTGCTGGCCTACGTCGGCTACCTCGTCTATCTCGGCTGGCGCCGCCGGCAGGTACTGCGCGAGCACGGCGCCCGGCAGCTGGCCGCAGACCCGGTTGCAGCGCGCGATCGAGCGAGCGGAGGGCGGCCGTGAGGGCGCGCCGCGGCTTCGCGCGCCGGCGCGTCGTGTACGCCTTGCTCGGCGTGGGCGTGCTGGCGTTCGCCGGCTTCATGATCAGCCAGGCGCTCAACACGTCGCTGGTGTACTTCATCCTGCCCAGCGAGTACGCACAGCAGCCGAGCCAGTACCAGGACCGGCGGGTGCGCCTCGGCGGCCTGGTGGCGCCGGAGAGCGTGCGCTTCGACGACCTCGACCTGCAGCTCACCTTCGACGTCACCGACGGACTCGCGACGTACCCGGTGCGGCACGTGGGCTCGCCGCCGGAGCTCTTCCGCGAGAACGCCGGCGTGGTGATCGAGGGGCGCTTCAGCGAGAACGAGTTCGTCTCGGATAACCTGCTGATCAAGCATTCCGAGGTCTACGAGGCGCCCAAGGACGGTCACATCGACATCGAGGCGCTGCGGGAATCGCTGCAGTGACGTTGGTAGGCTTCGGATCATGATGAGCCTCGGAACCATCGGCTCTGCCGCCGTGATGCTGGCGCTGGCGTTGTCGCTCTACGCCATCGTCGCGGGCATCGCAGGCGCCGTGCGCCGCGACGCCCGCCTCCAGACCAGCGCCCGGCTCACCGCCCTGGCGGTGTTCGTCGCCGCCACCACCGCGATCGTGGTGATGCAGGCGGCGCTGCTGACAGACGACTTCTCGGTGCGGTACGTGGCCGAACAGTCGCGCATCGCCTCGCCGACCTGGGTCAAGATCGTGACGCTCTGGGCCGCGCTCGAGGGCTCGGTGCTGCTGTGGGCCTGGCTGCTGACCGCCTACACGGCGGTGCTGGCCGTGAGCGCGCCGAACACCGTTTTGCGCCCCTGGGCGCTGGTCGTGATGAACGCGGTCCAGCTCTTCTTCTTCTCGGTCGTGGCCTTCGCCGCCAACCCGTTCATCGTGCTCGCGAGTCCGCCGCTCGACGGTCCCGGCGCCAATCCGCTGTTGCAGAACCACTGGATGATGGCGGTGCATCCGGTGCTCATGTACCTCGGCTTCGTTGGGCTCACCGTGCCCTTCGCCTTCGCGATGGCGGCGCTGATCACCAAGCGGCCCGGCACCGAGTGGATGCGATTGACGCGCCGCTGGACGCTGCTGGGTTGGGGCTTCATGACCGCAGCCATCATCAGCGGCGGCTGGTGGAGCTACGAGGTGCTCGGCTGGGGCGGCTATTGGGCCTGGGACCCCGTCGAGAACGTCTCGCTGATGCCCTGGCTCACGGCGACCGCGTTCTTGCACAGCATCCAGGTCCAGGAGCGACGGCGCATGCTCAAGGCCTGGAACCTGCTGCTGATCGTGCTCACCTTCTCGCTGACGCTGCTCGGCACCTTCCTGATCCGCTCCGGTGTGATCTCGAGCGTCCACGCCTTCGGCGATGGACCGGTCGGCCCGTTCTTCCTGGCCTTCTTCGTGATCGTGACGCTGGTCAGCATCTCGCTGGTCGTCTGGCGCTGGGATCAGGTGCGCGATCGCGCCGACCTCGACGCGGTGGTCAGCCGTGAAGGCGCCTTCCTCGGCGTGAACGTCCTGTTCCTGGCGATGACCTTCGCGGTGCTGCTCGGGACGGTGTTCCCGCTGTTCGTCGAGGCCACCACCGGCGACCGCGTCACGGTCGGTGCGCCGTTCTTCGACGCGATCACGCTACCGGTGTGGATGCTGGTGCTGCTGCTCATGGGCGTCGGGCCGCTGCTGCCGTGGCGCCGCGCCGAGACGCAGACCTTGAGCCGCAACCTGCTCGTGATGGCGGCGACGGCCGTGCTCGCGTTCGCGCTGGCCTTCGCGTTCGGCATGCGCCGGCCCTATCCGCTCATCACCATCGCCCTCGCCGGTTGGAACCTCGCCAGCGTGGCCCTGCTGCTCGCCGGCGCGATCGTGCCGCGCGCGCGCATCACCGGCCGCTCGCTCGGCGAGGTGTTCACGCGCTACGCCTACGAGCACAAGCGCCGGGTCGGCTCGATGGTCGTGCACCTCGGTGTGGTGGTGATCGCGATCGGCATCGTCGGTTCGGGCGGCTACCGCGTGGACCAGCAGCTGCGGCTGCCCTACGGTGAACGCGTCGCCTTCCAGGGGTACGAGCTAGAGGTGCTGCGGCCCTTCAGCGAGCAGGCGGGCGGCCGCACCTCCGCCGGCGTCGAGGTCGCCGTCTTCGAGCGGGGAGAGCGGGTCACGGTGCTGAACCCTCGCATCAACCGCTTTGGGGACCGCCAGATGCTGGTGCCGACGCCCTCGGTACGCTACACACTCGGTCACGACCTCTACCTGGCGCTGGCCGGCGCCGTCGATCCGAACCAGGACTTCGTGATCATCCGCGCGGTGCAGAGCCCGCTCATCACCTGGATCTGGATCGGTGGCGCGATCGTGGTGTTCGGCGCGGGCTATGCGCTCACCCCGGGCGACCGCCGGCTGCGGCGCCGCGCCGAGGCGACCGCCACCAGCGGCGAGCGGCCCGCCGATGCGGGGGCCGAGGCGTGAACCGGCTCATACGGCTGCTGCTCGTGGTCGCGGTGATGACCGGGCTCACATCGCTGTTCCTCTTCGGCCTGCTACGCGGCAGCCCGGACCGGAACGTGCCCTCGAACCTGCTCGGGCGCACCGTACCGGATTTCGACCTGCCGCTCTACGAACGCTACGTCGCCGAGTTCGGACCACGCCTGTCGCTCGCGGCTGCCGAGGGCCGCCCCATGGTGATCAACTTCTGGGCTTCGTGGTGCGGTCCGTGCTACGAGGAGGCTCCGCACCTGCAGCGCGCCCATCAGGAGTACGGCGACGAGATCCTGTTCGTCGGCATCCAGACGCAAGACCGCGAGGCGCGGGCGGCCGGACGCGCCTTCGTCGAGCGCTTCGGCCTCGGCTTCCCGAACGCGATCGACGACGACAGCCGCGTCAGCATCGCCTACGGTCTGTTCGGCGTTCCTGAGACGTTCTTCGTACGCCGAGACGGCACGCTGCAGTACAAGTACGTCGGTCCGGTCACCGACGAGATCATGCGCGAGCAGATCGGGGCGTTGCTGCGATGAGCCGGGGCTCCCGTGCGATGCGCTGTGGGGCGCCGACGCTCGCGGTGGCGGCCGTCGCGCTGGTGTTGGCGTTCGCCTCTGCGGCGCGCGCCCAGGAGCAGCCGCTCGATCCGCGCGTGTTCGAGATCGGCCGCGAGCTGCGCTGCCCCACCTGCGTCGCCGAGTCGGTTTCCGACTCGAACGCCGCGATCGCCCGCGAGATGCGCTCGCTCATCCAGGAGCAGCTCGACCAGGGCGCCGGCCGCGGCGAGGTGCTGGGTTTCTTCCAGGAGCGCTATGGCGATTGGATCCTGCTCAATCCGCCGATGCGGGGCATGAACCTGGTGGTCTGGCTGCTACCGGTGATTGCCGGAGCTATCGGCCTGTTGGCCGTGGCGCAACTGCTACGACGCTGGCGCAGCGCCGCCGAAGCCCCGGTCGAGGTCGATCCGGCCGAGCTCGAACGGGTTCGCGTCGCCCTCGAAGACCACTCCGGAGATGGAGATCGCCCTTGAGGTTCTCGTGCTGACCTTCCTGATCATCGCCCTGCTCGTCGTGATCGCGGTGTCCTACGCGGCCGTGCCGCTGCTGGCCCCGGGTCAGGTCGACCCGCTGCCCGACGAGCGCGACCCGGAGTTGCTCGACCTCGAGGAAGAGCGCGAGTCGCTGTTCAGGGCCATCCGCGAGCTCGACGCCCGCGACGACATGAGCACCGAACGCCGCGATGGGCTGCGCGCGCGTTACGAGGCCAAGGCCGCGACCGTGCTGCGGGCCATCGACCAGCGCCAGGCCGAGCTCTCGGGCGCGCCGCCACCCGCTCCGGCTGCCGCCGGTGGGCGCCGTACCCTGCCTTGGGGCTCGCTGGGGCTGCTCGCCGCCATGACCGTGACCGCCGTCGCGCTCGGGCCCTTCGTGCTCCCGCGTGTCGGTCAGGACGCCACCGTGACGACCTTCTTCGAGAGCGACCTGCGGGCGGCCGAGGCGCTGCGCGACCTGCAGCGGGCCGCCGAACGCGACGGCAGCGTGGCTTCACTGATGCAGCTCGCAGACGCCTACTGGTCGCTGCAAGACGCTCGCGAGGCGGAGTCCACCTACCGGCGCGTGCTGCTCGCCGCGCGTGATGCCAGTGGCGAGGCGCCGGTGCTGGCCTACCAGCGCCTGGCGCTGTTGACCTTCGGCGACGACCCAGCTGCCGCCCGCGACTACCTGCTCGAGGCCCGCCGCATCGATCCCACCGATCCGGACACGCTCATCGGCGTCGCGGAGCTCTCCTTCCAGCTCGGCGACCTCGACACCGCCCAAGGCGCTTACGAGACCTATCTCGAGACGCCCGAGGGTCGCGACGACCTCGACGCCGCGGCGCGGCTGCGCCTCGTGACCGGGCTCGGGCCGGCGCTCGCGGCGCTCGAGGAGGAGCGCAGCGCCAGCACCCTCGGCGCGCTGGCCGAGGTGCTCTGGGACGCCGGCGCCATGGAGCAGGCGGTGGAGGTGTCCTTCGAGATCCTCACCGACTTCGATCCCCACGACGCGAGAGCGCTCTCCCGGACCGGCCAGTTCATGTTCTTGCGCGGGCGTTCAAGCGACGCCGTCGCGCTGCTCGAACGTGCCGCCATCAGCGCCGGCAGCCTGCAGGAGCTCGAACCGCAGGCCAGCCTCTTCCTCGGCAACGCCTACTTCGCTGAAGGTGACGACGACGGCGCCGTGCGCGCCTGGAGCGAGCACGTCGCGTTGGTCGGCGAGCAGGCGGCGGGACGCGTGCCGGAGCTGATCCGCACCGCCGAGGCGCGCGCCGCGAGCGCTGACGTCGACGCCGCGGGGCCGCTGCCCACCGGTACGGCCCCGGGCGACGCAACGCGCGGCGCCGACCCC
>SKMG01000356.1 GCA_007121175.1 Trueperaceae bacterium
CAGGCAGGGCTCGATTGGCTCGTCGACGTTGCGCTTCACGGCCACTCATCGCCGTGCGCGTAGACTGGCCCATGACGAGGCGCGCCCCGCCGCTCCGGCCGCTCGCGCTGCTGCTCGCTCTGCTGCTGCTGTGCGGCGCGGCCGCCCGCGACGACGCCATGGCGCAGATGCGCGACCTGCTGGCGCGGGGCTACTACGGCTCGGCGGCGCAACTCAACGGGCCGAACCTGGTGCAGCGCTTCCCGGACGATCCTGAGGCGCACCTGCTCTACGCCCGCGCCCGCTACTTCGTCGGCGACATCAGCGGCGCCCAGGGCAGCCTCGATCGCGCCTCCGAACTCACCGTCGGCGTCGTGCCCGCGAGCCACGCGCACCTAGCAGGCCTGCTACGCTTCGCGAGCGGCGACGCCGAGGGCGCCGTGGAGACGCTGAAGGACGCCTTCGGTCGCGACCAGAGGTACGTCTACGCCATGGACTGGGCCCGGGTCGCCTGGCAGGCCGGCCTGTACGACGAGGCGCTCGCCGGTTTCGCCGCCGCCAGCGACACCGAGCAGGGCGCGCGCGAGCCCTGGCCGCACGTCGGCCGGGGCCGGATCCTGCTGGCGATGGATCGCGTCGAGGAGGCGATGGAGGCCTTCGAGACGGCCATCGTCGTCTTCGAGACGTTCGACACCAGCGACGCCAGGCTGCCCTCGCCCGCCTACGTCGAGGCCTGGTACCGGCTGGGCGAAGCCTATGAGTCGCTCGGTCGCCTCGCCGAGGCGGAGGTGTCGTACAAGGCTGCGCGCTCTTCGGACCCGAACTTCTTGCCGGCCGTGCAGGCGATCGACAGGCTCACGCGGCGTCTCGACTGAGAGCGCGGCCGCGGGCGGGCGGCCTAGCACCGCCGGGCGCTGGCGTCGCTCTGATCGACGGTCCAGAGGCGCCGCTAGTTCACGAGCTTGGTGCGCCGCGACTGGAAGTCCTGCAGCACGTAGCGGCCGATCGTCGCCGGCGTGGTGAAGTAGGCCTTGCCGCGGGTCATGGCGGACACGCGCTGGACGAACGCGATCAGCTCGGGCTCGCGGGCCAGCATGAAGGTGTTCACCTGGATGCCGTGGCGGCGGCAGGCGCCGACCTCGCGCAGCGTCTCGCCGAGCACCAGCGGGTCGAGGCCGTAGGCGTTCTTGTAGATCCGCCCGCCCGGCAGCGTGATGGCCGAGGGCTTGCCATCGGTGATCATCACGATCTGCTTCATGTCCTTGCGCTGGCGCGCCAAGAGCTTCTGCGCCAGCCGCAGCCCCTCGGCGGTGTTGGTGTGGTAGGGCCCCACCTGTGAGAGCGCCAGGCGGTTGAGCGGCACCTCCTCCGCCGAGTCGTGGAACAGCACGAAGCGGATGCTGTCACCGCGATACTGCGTCCGGATCATGTGCGCCAGCGCCAGCGCGACGCGCTTGGCCGGCGTGAAGCGGTCCTCGCCGTAGAGGATCATCGAGTGCGAGCAGTCGAGCATCACCACCGTCGCGCACGAGGAGTGGTACTCAGACTGCGCGACCATCAGGTCGGCCTCCTCGAGCTGCAGCCGCCCCTGTTCGAAACCGCGTCTCGCGGCGTTCTTGAAGGTCTCACCCACGTCGAGATTGAGCACGTCACCGAAGCTGTACGGCTTGGTCTCGCCAGTGGTCTCGACACCGGTGGTGCGACGATCGGTGTCGTGCGCGCCGACGGTCGACGATCCCGACGCGCCCAGCACGTCCTTGAGGGTCCGGTAGCCGAGGAAGTCGATGGCCTTGTCGGTCAGCTCGAAGGTCGAGCGCCCGGGATCGCCCGTGCCGGCGACACCGCCCTCGCCCATCCCCGGCTCCTCGCCCTCCCCCGGCCGTAGGAAGCCCTCGCGCTCGAGCCGCTGAGCGAGCTCCCGCACCATGCGTCCCAACTCGCTGTCCATCCAGTTCTCTGCGTCGAGGGCTTCGCTGAGCGTCTGCTCGTCGATCAGATCGTTCGAGACCAGCGCCTCGGCGATCGCCTGGTAGAGGTCTTCAAGCGTCGGGCGCGCATCGGGATCGGGATCGAACGGGTCGCGGCCGAAGCCCGACTCCAGCAGCCGGTCTTGCAGCATGCGCATCAGCTCGCCCATGTCGAGGTCGTCGAGCGTCCCCTCGTACCTCGAGTAGCGCGTGATCGGCATGGCCTTAGTTCCAGCGCCGCCGCGGACCGGCGGCGAGCTGCGGGTCGGGCTCGGCGGCCACGTAGCCGCGCTCCTCGGAGCGAGCCACCTGGCGCTTGGCCACCAGGCCCTCGAGAACGAACTCGGCGGCCACCGCCAGGTCGGCGCTGCTGTCGCCCTCGCTCAGCCGCGAGGCGGCGTCGAGCAGCCCGGGGACCAGACCGAAGACGCCCAGCAGGTCGTCGCTCGCCAAGCCGTCGGGCACCTTGAGCGCCTGGTCGGCCTCGAAGTAGGCGACCACCTCGGCGAGGTCGAGGTCCGCCGTGCGCCGCGCGAAGACCTGCCCGATCGCCCGCCGGACCAGCTCGCGCGCCACCGCCTCGCCCCCCTTCAGCTCGCCCTCGTACTCGAGCTCGAGCTTGCCGGTGATCGCGGAGAGGCCTGCGTAGAGGTCCGAGGTGCGCGCCGTCGGCTGCTGGTCCTCAGCGGTGAGGGCGCGCCGCTCGGCGTTGGAGACCACGTCCTCGAGCAGGCTGATCGGCAGCCGCTGCGACACGCCGGAGTGCTTGTCGACGCGGTTGTCGTCGCGCGCCTGGAAAGCCACCTCCTCGACGATCTCGCTCACGAACCGCGGCAGCCGCACGCCGCTGTCGCGTTGGGTCCAGGCTTCCTGGGCGGTGATGGCCATGCCGTGCTCCACCGTGCGCGGGTAGTGCGTGCGGATCTCCGAGCCGACGCGGTCCTTGAGCGGGGTGATGATCTTGCCGCGGGCGGTGTAGTCCTCGGGGTTGGCGCTGAACACCAAGAGCACGTCGAGCATCAGGCGCACGGGGTAGCCCTTGATCTGGACGTCACCCTCTTGCATGACGTTGAACAGCGCCACCTGGACCTTGCCGGCGAGGTCCGGGAGCTCGTTCATGGCGAAGATGCCGCGGTTGGCGCGCGGCAGCAGGCCGTAGTGCACCGAGCGCGGGTCGCCGAGCTGGGTGCCGAGCTTGGCCGCCTTGATCGGGTCGATGTCACCCACGATGTCGGCCACCGTGACGTCGGGCGTGGCGAGCTTCTCCACGTAGCGGGCGTCGCGCGGCAGCCAGTCGATGGCGGCGTCGTCACCCTGCTCGGCGACGAGCGCCTGACCTTCGAGGCTCAAGGGGGCGAAGGGGTCGTCTGGCAGCTCGGCGTCGCGCAGCACCGGTAGCTCGGGATCGAGCAGTTCGGTGAGCGCGCGCAGCAGCCTGGTCTTGGCCTGACCGCGCAGACCGAGCAGGATGAAATTGTGGCGCGAAAGCAGAGCGTTGACGACCTGCGGGACCACGCTCTCCTGGTAGCCCAGGACGCCCGGGAAGATCGGCGCCTGCGTGCGCAGACTCCGCACCAGGTTGGAGCGGAGCTCGTCCTTGACGCTCCTGCCGGCCATCGCCTCCCACGGCGTGCCGCGGATCTCACCGCGCGTCATCGGCTTCATCGCCGGCCGTTCGCGTGCTGAACGGGAATAGGGTATGCGCGAAGCATTCCGCATCGTAGCACCACCGCGAAAACGTGCCGTAGGCGGCCACACGGTGACGAGGCGCCTCGCGGGCTCGCATGCCGCGCGCGGTTGGCCACCCCAGGCCGCGCGGGTAGTACGCTGGGCCGGCATGACCGTGGTCCACTCTGCTGAGCTCATCGCCGTGGGCACCGAGCTGCTGCTCGGTGAGATCGACGACACCAACAGCGCCTGGCTGGCCAGGGAGCTGGCCGCGCGCAGCGTCGACGTGTACTGGTCGCAGCGTGTCGGCGACAACCGCGAGCGCATCGCGCAGGCGATCCGCGCCGCCCTCGACAGGGCCGACCTGGTGCTGCTCTGCGGCGGCCTCGGACCCACCGAGGACGACCTCACCCGTGAGGCGATCGCCGACGTGCTCGGCGAGGAGCCGGCCGTGGACGCGGCGCTGGAGCGGTCGCTGCGCGAGCGCTTCGGGCGCCTGGGCCGCGACATGCCCAACGGCAACCTCAAGCAGGCCTGGCTGATCCCGTCGGCCGAGGGGCTCGCGAACCCGGCCGGCACGGCGCCCGGCTGGCTGGTACGGACCGCGATCGACGGCCGCGAGCGGTACATCGCGGCGCTACCGGGTCCGCCATTCGAGCTCGAGCGCATGTGGCGCGAGCAACTATCGCCGCGGCTCTCCTTCGCCGAGTCGGCCTTCGTGGCGACGACGCTCAAGACCCAGGGGATCGGCGAGTCGCACGTCGCCGAGGTGCTCGCGGGACTGACCGAGGCGTCCAACCCGACCGTCGCCACCTACGCCAAGCGCGATGGCGTGCACGTGCGCATAGCGGCCAAGGGGTCGGATCGCGGCGCCGCCCACGCCCTGCTAGCGCCGGTCTTGGCCGAGGTGGAGCGGCGCCTCAGCGGGCACGTGTGGGGGCGCGACGACGAAGAACTACCGGCGCTGGTGCTGGCGCTGCTGCGGCGACGCCGCGTGCTGCTCGCGCTCGTCGATGGCGCCAGCGGAGGGGTGCTGATCGACCGCCTGGACGAGGCTGGCGGGCCGGCGGACGATGAGTGGCCGCTGAGCACCGCCGTGATAGCATGGCGCGACGACGCGCTGGCCGTGCTTGGTTCGGCGCTTCCCGCGGCCGCGAGCCCTGAGCCGGCTGCCGCAGACGCGGCGACGGTCGCGGTGCACCTGGCCGAACTCGGCCGCGCCCGTTGTGCTGCGGACCTTTGCCTGGCCCTCGCCCCTTGGCGGGTGGAGGCCATGGCCGGGACGCCGGAGTCCGCCATGTGGACGACTGCGTGGGCGGTCGCCGGCCCTGACGGGACGGAGGCGCGGCGCGTGACCCTGCCCGACCTGGGGCACGGTTGGCGCCGCGAGCGCGTGGCGTTCACCGCCCTCGTCGCCCTGTGGACGCAGCTGCTCGACACCTGACCGGCGCCGCGGCTCCGCCGCGGTCGCTGAAGCGCGCCGAGAACGCGAACGGTCTCGAGCAGACCCGAGCGCAGCGGCCGCGCCGACTGGAGGCGACGGTACACATGGACCAGCAACGAAGGAAGGCGCTCGACACGACCCTCTTGCAGATCGAACGGCAGTTCGGTAAGGGGGCGATCATGCGGTTGGGGGATGATCCTGGGGGGTTGTCGGCGGGGGTGATCTCGACGGGGTCGTTGTCGGTGGATGTGGCGTTGGGGGTGGGTGGTTTGCCGCGGGGTCGGGTGGTGGAGATCTATGGGCCGGAGGCGGGGGGGAAGACGACGTTGGCGTTGCATGTGGTGGCGGAGGCGCAGCGTGCTGGTGGGGTGGCGGCGTTCGTGGATGCGGAGCATGCGTTGGATCCGTCGTACGCGCGGGCTCTGGGGGTGGATGTCGATGAGTTGTTGGTGAGTCAGCCGGATACGGGGGAGCAGGCGCTCGAGATCGTGGAGTTGTTGGTGCGTTCGGGGGCGGTGGATGTGGTGGTGGTCGATAGCGTGGCGGCGTTGACGCCGCGCGCGGAGATCGAGGGGGAGATGGGGGATTCGCACGTGGGGTTGCAGGCGCGTCTGATGAGTCAGGCGCTCAGGAAGTTGACGGGGGTGATCTCGAAGAGTCGGACGTTGGCACTGTTCATCAATCAGATTCGGGAGAAGATCGGGGTGTTGTACGGCAATCCGGAGACCACGCCGGGGGGGCGGGCGCTGAAGTTCTACGCGACTGTGCGGATCGAGGTGCGGCGCAAGGGCGATGTGAAGTTGGGGGGTGAGAAGGTCGGGAATCGGGTGCGGGTGAAGGTGACGAAGAACAAGGTGGCGCCGCCGTTTCGGGAGGCGGAGGTCGATATCGTGTTCGGTCGGGGGATCGATCGCTTGGGTGATCTGGTGAGCGTGGCGAGCGATCTGGAGGTGGTGAGCAAGAGCGGTTCGTGGTTCAGTTACGGCGAGCTGCGCCTGGGGCAGGGCAAGGAGAAGGCGGCGGAGTTTGTGGGGCAGCATCCGGAGCTGGAGCGTGAGCTGCGCGAGCGGGTGCTGAGGAGCCTCGCAGGCGGCGGCACCGCCAGCGGCGCCGCGGCTGCCGATGACGTCGCCGCTCCAGGGCGCGTTGCGGCGGGCACCGTCGTAGCGCGCACCCCCGCACGACGCACGAACGGCGGCGTTGATGGTCCGGAAGCCGGTGGAGATGACCGAGCCGACGTCGACGACGCGGCGCTCGAGGCCTGAGCGGGCTTCGAGCGCTGGCAGGTGCAGCGGGCGGCATTGGCGGCATACTGCCGCAGCTGAACGCCGTGTGACGCCGCGAGGCTGGTCGCACGAGCGAGTCGCCTGACGCCCGAACTCCCGTCGCCGGTCGCGCACGAGGCCCGCTGCTCGAGCAGCCCCCGCTCGGACAGACGACCCTGGACCGGCCGTCTCGGACAGGATTATGCTCGCCGAGTGACCGTCATCGCACGGTTGCCAGGATCGCCCTATGCCAACGCAGCGAAGCAGACGTGCCACACTCTGAGCCGATGACCACATCGAGCGAGCGCGCCGCGGTCGTGAAGA
>SKMG01000108.1 GCA_007121175.1 Trueperaceae bacterium
AGTGCCCGATCACCGCCGGCCGCGACTCGCGCATGCTCACCGGGCTCATGGTCGCCAGGGGCCTTCCCGGGGACTTCTTCTCGGCCGGCGATCCCCAGTCCACCGACGTCACCATCGGCAGGCTCGTCGCCGATCGACTAGGCCTGCCGCACCGTGGTACCGGCGGGAGCGGAGCTGAGATCGCCGAGGCCTGGGACGAGGTCAGCGCTCGTATGGTGCGACAACTCGACGGCATGGTCACGTTCGCGCACGCGCGCAACGCGCTAAAGAGCCCAACGCGGCTCGAACGCAAGGCCATCCACCTCTACGGCGCCGCGGGAGAGCTCGGTCGAGGCAAGCGTCTGACGCCAGCACTCGTGCTGCAGGACGCCAGCCTGGAGCATGCCATAGAGCTCACGCGGAAGACCAGTGACCGCGGCAGCGCATTGGTTCGGCCCGAGGTGTGGAGAGAGACGAGCGACCGCCTCGCCGAGGCCTGCCGCGAGCTGCACAGCCTGGGCTTCGAAGCGCGAGACGTGCCTGACGCCTTCGACCTCTGGCAGTACGGGCGGCGCTGGGGCGGGGCGCAGGCGCGACAGGGTGCAAACTATCGCGATGTCGTCATGCCCTTCGTCACCCGCGATTACATGAGCACCGCCTTCGCGACGCCCTGGGAGGAGCGGCTCGTCGAGCGGGTGCCGTTCGAGCTCCTGAAGCACCTCTCTCCAAAGCTACATGCCCTGCCGTTCGACACGCCCTGGCCCCCGCAGAGCATCCCGCTACTGCTGGCCACGCAGTGGCCTCGCCGCGTGCGAGACGGCCTCAAGCGCCGCCTGAAGCGCCTGAAGGGTCCGGAGGCCGGCCGCGCACGGGACCGCCTGGTCACGTTCGAGCTGCTCCGAGAGCGCTGGCGGCGCTACCTCGACCGCTCGAGCTCGAGCTCGTGGCAGGTCATCGACCGCGAACGCTTCGAGCACTTGACCTCCGATCGCGCGACGCAACAGGAGCAGCAGAGCGCTTTGGGCGCCATGTACCAGGCCGTCACCGTGTTGGCCTATGAGGAAGACCTAGGTCGCTGGATCGATGAGCGAGCGGCCGACGCCGACCTGGCGCGCGACGAGGCGACCTGGCTCGGCTCGGCCGAAGGAGACGACGACACGCGAACGACGGCGGCTCGTTAGGCGCCTCTCTCGCGCTGCGCGAGCGGCAGCCGTATCGGCTGGGCGGCCACATCGCTCAGTGCCATCGAGGGGTTGGTGCCTGGGCACGGCATGGTGGTAGAGGTGCGCCTGAGCCCCGCTCAACGAGCGCTTGCTGGACCGGACCACGCCGCGGCCACGCTGCGGCCACGCTGCGGCCACGCCGCTTCGTCTAGCGTCGCGGCTCCGGTTCGTCACGTGTCGCGCGTGGCGCTGTCGCCGGTGGAAGGAGACCGATCATGCGAGATCAGGACGCACGCCCGGTCGCTCGTTGCGAGCTGACCGCCTTGCTCGCCGTGTGCTGTTCGGCGGCCCTCGCGCTCGCCGCGGGCCTCGCGAACGCAACGGTCGACTCGGTGACCATCGATTCGAGCGAGCCCTTCGAGAAGGTAGTCGGGTACACCTACGTCGAGGCCACCATGCGTGGAACGGTCGAGCGCGCCGATGGCTCGGTGGGTACATACGCCGTCCCGCTCGTCCTCATCTACCCGGAAGACGGCGGCAATGGTGTCGGCGTCGTCGACTGGCCGAACACGGTGCATTACAGCATCACCGGTCATCGAGACCTCGACGAATCCCAGACGAGGCAGTGGGCTCGGGACGCCACGGACGGGTACCTGTTCGAGGCTGGGTACACCTACGCCTCGGTCCAGTACAACAAGGAGGTGACCGAACTGTTCGCTGACGTGCCGCCGGGCGAGGATTCCAACCATCTGGTGCGGGGCTCGATCGAGCGCGGGACGGACGCCTGGGAGATCCTTCGTGACGCCGCTCGGTTCCTGAGGGACCCGAGCGCCTTCGAGGGCAGCGACGGTCCGCTGGCTGTCGGTACGGTGTTGAGCTTTGGGTACTCGCAGACGTCTGGCCTGCAGATGGCGTTCTTGTCGGCGGGCGAGAACAGCGTCGATGGCGACAGGGTCTACGACGGCCATCTCGTGGGCGTCGGGGGGTACGCGTGCACCACGCCGACCGATGAGGAACCGTTCTACATGGTCATGTCCCGCTGTGATGACGACGCTCTCGACCACGATGGTAGGCCCCCAGCCGACGGTTCGAAGGTCATCATGATCTCGGCGCAGAGCGACCTCGAGGATGGCCTGTTCCTTTCGGCGTTGTCGCGCTACCCGGACGAAGTCAACTGGCGTCAGTACGAGCTGGCAGGCGTCCCGCACTTGCCCACGGCGGTCTTCCCGGGGCTCGCCGAGAACCAGAACCCGGCTGACTTCCGGCCGGTGTTCCGGGCGGCGTTCCGTAACCTCACGCTGTGGACGACCGAAGGGATCGAACCGCCGCCGCCGCAGTTCCTCGAAGGAGATGTCGTCGCCGAAGGAGATTCCCAAGGCCGCCTGATCACGGACCTGGATGAGTACGGCAATGCTCTGGGCGGTCTGCGCCTGCCGCACATGGAGCAGGACGTTCGAGGCATCGTCGTGGGAGCGCCACTCGGCACGTACACCGGCCTGAACCCGGGTGTCGATCTGGAAGCCGATCCCACGAACATCTTCGTGTTCATCGGCGGGACCTTCGAGCCGTTCAGCGAGGAGCAGCTTCGAGAGCGTTACCCGGATCACCAGACGTACGTGAGCCTGGTGGCGGGTGCCGCCGATCACCTCCTTGAGGGGGGCTACATCCTCGAGCAGGACCGCGACGCCTACGTGAAGGCCGCCGTCGAGGAAGCCGGGAACGTCGTTGCAGTGCCGCTGCCGCCTGCGCCTCGCTAGGCTCGCGCAGTTGCACCGCGCACGACGCCGATCTGGACCGGGTCTCCGCGCCCACCGCTGTGAACGGGGGCGGCCGCGCCCACCGCTGTGAACGGGGTCGGGCGCGGAGACGGCTCGGCTTGACAGATGCCGCAACGTAGGTCCGGATGTGGGACGTCGTTGTCGACGTGACGAATGTAGCCGTGCCGGCCGCTATGGTTGTTCATGGTGGCACGTCAGTACCCAAGGGTTCGCCTGCTGGGTCGACCAGCAGTGACGGACGACGGTGGGAGCTGGCGGGAGTTCCCCACGGGATTGCGGGCTGCGGCGATGGGTTATCTGGCCTGCGCGCATCGGTGGGTGGGGCGCGATGAGTTGGTGGCGTTGTTCTGGCCCGATCGTCCGGAGGCGACGGCGCGTGGCAATCTGCGTCCGCTGCTCGCGAGACTCGCGCGTGAACCGCTGGCGGTCGGCCTCGAGCGCGAGGCGAAGCGGGTTCGATGGCTGGTCGAGAGCGATCATGCGGCTCTGATGTCGGCGCAGCGGAAGCGTCGCTGGGAGGATGTCTGGCGGCTAGCTCGCGGCGAGTTGCTGGAGGGAGTGGTGGTAGCCCCGGAGGCGCCGGAGTTCGAGTCATGGCTCGACGTCGAGCGCGCGCGTGTGCGCGAAGCCGTTCGTGCAGCGGGGCTGCGCGTTGCTGATGCGTCGCTCGAGGTCGGGGCGTCGGATGACGCTTGGGAGGCGTTGACGGTGCTGCGTCGTTTCGATCCGCTCGACGAGACGGTGCTTCGGCGCCTGATGGTCGTCCTGGCGCGGCGTGGTGCGCGCGCCGACGCGCTCGAGGCGTACGACACTTTCGTCGAACGCTGCCGGGATGAACTCGGTGCCGAGCCTGAGGCGGTCACGGTCGATCTGGCGGAGGCGATCCGTCGAGGTCGCGAGGGTACCGTCACCGAGCGTCTGCCGAAGCCGGAGCCGCTCGCGCCGGCGAGCCTGCCGGTGCCGTTGACGCCGTTGATCGGACGCCACAGTGACGTCATGGATGTCGCAAAGCTGCTGGAAGACCCCGCGTGCCGGTTGCTGACGCTCGTCGGCCCTGGCGGTGTCGGTAAGACGAGGCTCGCACTCGAGGCCGCTCGGGTCGCGGCGCCGCACTTCGCGGATGGCGCTCGCGTCGTCGACTTGGCGGCGGCGTCGACCGATGGGGCCATGCGAGCAGCGATCGCCGAGACCGTCGGTGTGGAGCTCGATGCGCGTGGCGACGGCGTGGCGTCCATCGTGTGGGCAATGGCCTCGCGTGAGGTGCTGTTGGTACTCGATGGCCTGGAGCATCTCGAGTCGGCTCCGGAACTGGTGCGGGATCTACTGCGCGGTGTTCCGGGGCTGCGGGTCCTGGCGACATCGCGCGTGGCTCTGGATCTGGTGGCGGAGTCGCGCTGGGAGGTGGGTGGTCTGTCGTATCGGGTGGACGCTGGTTCGCATGGCGCTGTCCCGAGGGTCGATCGTGGCGATGGTGGGGGTGTGCCCGCGCCGTCCGAGGCGGCGACGCTCTTCGTGGCGGCTGGTCGCCGAGCCTTACCGCGGTTCGAGCCGGGGCCAGAGGATCTTGCTGTGGTCGAGGTGATCGCGGCGCGGTTGGAGGGGTTGCCGCTCGCGATCGAGCTGGCTGCGGCTTGGTTGCGGGTCCTCGACGTCGAGGCCATCGATGATGAGCTGGGGCGCGGGTTCGATCTGCTCACGAGCCAGGCCGCCGACCGGCCAGCGAGGCATGCCAGCGTGCAGCGGGTACTCGATCAGTCGTGGTCGCTGCTGCAACCGCGGGAGCGCACGGCCATGCGGCGCTTGGCAGTCTTTCGTGGAGGCTTTGATCGATCTGCAGCGCGTGAGGTCGCCCGGCTCGAGTTGCCGGTGCTGCTGGCGTTGGTGAACAAGTCGTTCTTGCGACGTGGAGCCGACGGTCGTTTCAGCCGGCATCCCTTGGTGTGGCGCGCTGCGCGCGAACGAGCGCGCGCGCATGAGGCCGAACTCGAGGCGACGCAGGCACGCCATGGTCGCTACTACCTACGCCTGCTCGCGGATCGACGCATGGCGAACACGGATCCCGACATCGACCGCCTGATGCAGGAGATCCAAGTCGAGCTCGAGAACGTCGCCATCGCCTGGCGCTGGGCCGTTGCGAACGGCCGCGACGACCTACTGATCGCCGCGGTCGGCAGTCTCGTCGGGTTCCGGTGGGCCCGCGGTTGGTACGACCTGATCGACGGTCTGTTCAGCGAGGCACTCGCCTCCGCCCCGGCACAGAGCGCGTTGCGTGGCCTGCTGCTGGCCGCGACAGGATTCGGTGACCTGTGGCAGGGGCAAGACGACTTCGGTCTCGCCAGGCTGCGGACCGGCGCGCGGTTGGTGGACGGACGGGTCGACGACATCGACGTGGGGTGGGTGCACGCTGGTGTGGGACTCGCTCTCGCACGTCAGGATCGACACGACGAGGCGGGGCTCGCGTACGAGCGGGCCGCGGCGGCGCTGCGCGCAGCGGGGGTCGACGCAGAGCTGATCACCTGGAGCAACCGCAACCTCGTCGCGAGCACCGTGAGCGAAGGCCTCCGGTTGCGCCAGGAGCTGGAGGCCCGGGCTCGAGCGTTGGGAGCGACCGGTGTCCTGTATCAAGTGATGGGCGGCATCGCCACGCACGAGCGGCTCTTGGGGGCGTACGTCCGGGCCGAGCGGACCGCGCTCTTCCAGCGGGCCTACGCGGGCGAAGCGGCGGAGGTGTCGTTCTGGACGCTCGATGCGCGCAACGCGCTCGCCCTGACGTGCCTCGAGCGCGGCCGTTTGAGGCGCGCAGAGGCGCTCGCTTGCGGCACCTTGCAGCGACCCGCGTTCGCGAGCGCCCGCAAGCGCTTCGGTGACGCGGTCGCGTTCGCTGCCGCACTCGTGGGCCGGGTGGCGCTGCTACGCCACGACCATGCGACCGCCGAAGCATGGTCGCGATGGGCGCTCGATCAGCACCGCTGCCAACATGGACCCGAGGCAGCCTTTGATTTCGCTCTCGAGACGCTTGCTCGCGCCGCTCTGGCGGCGCACGATCACGAGGCAGCCGGCGCCTGTCTCGAGGCCGTGGGCCGTGGTCCCGAACCGTCACTGTGCTTGGGGCCATTGGTTGCCCGGGCCCGCCGCGTCGCGTGCCGCTGTTGCGAGGCCGAGGTCGTGCTCGCGCGTGGCGAGGTGCAAGCGGCCCGAGTTACGGTCCGCGAGGCACTGGAGTCCGCAACCAGCGCGGAGTTGGTCGCCGCGACGCTCGGCGCGCTGGTGAGCGCCGCACGCGTGTTCCGGGCCATCGGGCGCACGGCGCGGGCCAACGCGCTGCTGCGCTACGTGCACCATCACCCGCGCGCGACGTTCGAGACGCGCTTGGCGGCTGCGCACGATCGCGGACATGCCGATAGTCTCGAGGTTGCCGATGATGACGGCATCGCTGGAGTGGGGCACGTTGCGTCGCAGGTGATCGCGGCGCTGGGTGGCGCCGCGGCGTGAACAGCACGGGCGCTGTGTGGGTCAAGGCGCCGGATCGGTCGCATTCGGGTCGGTCGTGTCGCGGCGAGTTCAGGAGTGTCGATCACCAGACCGGTTCGCGCCGCGCCGCGCCGCAGGCGCGCGTCGGCCGCGAGAGGAGCGTACGCACATGAACTTCTGGCTCGCCAGCGCGAATCCGCG
>SKMG01000252.1 GCA_007121175.1 Trueperaceae bacterium
CGGGTCGTCTCGGACTTGAGACGCTCCGCGAGGAGGTGCCCGTTATGCATCACGGCGATTCGGTCGCATACGTGGAACACGTGCTCGAGGTTGTGGCTGATGACGACGACGGTCACGCCCTGGGCCTTGAGTCGATGGATGATCGCTAGGACCTTTTCCTGCTCCTCGACACCGAGCGCCGCCGTCGGCTCGTCCATGATCACGAGTTCGGCCTCGGTATAGAGCGCTCGGCCGATCGCAACGGCCTGACGCTGACCGCCGGACATCACGGCTGCCGGCGCGTATGGGTTGATGATTTCGAGGCCGAGGCGCTCTTGGATGAAAGTCACCGCTTCACGCCGCATCCGTGCGACGTCGAGCACTGGCAGGAACCCGAGCCAATGCGTACGGATCTCGCGGCCCAGGAAGAAGTTGGTGCCGAGGTCGAAGGTCGGTACCAACGCGAGGTCCTGGTAGATCGTCTCGATGCCGTGCGCCTTGGCGACGTCGGGATGATCGATGGCGACGAGCTCGCCGTTGATCTCGATGGTGCCACTGTCTGCGGGATGGACGCCAGTCAGCACCTTGATCAGTGTCGACTTACCAGCACCGTTGTCGCCCACGATGCCCAGCACCTCGCCGCGGCGGATGTCCAGATCGATCGGCTTGAGCGCCTCGACGCCTCCGAAGCGCCGCGACACCCCACGGAACCGGACGTGTGTTGCTTCGGAGGCCCCGTCGCGGGCCTCCGAAGCGAGCAGGCGAGTGACCTCAGTTCCCACGGCGGGCCAGTTCAGCCTCGATCTCGGGCCAGTTCTCCATCAACCGGAGCGTGCCCTCATCGACCTTCTCCATGACGTCATCACGGCTTGCAATCATCAGCATGTCGAGCGGGTACTGCTTGGCCACGTCCAGACCGTTGAGGTGGTTGTCCACGGCCTCGGCGATGTAGCGTCCACTCGACCGACTGTCGCGGAAGATGGCGCCGGTGATCAAGCCTTCCCAGATCATGTCGAGCTCGGGCGGCACGGCACCATAGCCAAACACGTGCACGTCGCTACGGCCCATACCTGCCACGGCGACTGCAGTGCCCATCGCCATGGCGCTGTTGGCAGCGTAGATGGCCTTCACTTCGGGATGGGCGAGGAGGAGGCGCTCCGTAGCATCGAACGCACGGGCCTGCTCCCAGTACGCGTAGTGCTCGAACGCGATCTCGATTCCCGCGTCGACCCATATCTCCTTGGCGGTCCCGACACGCTGCTCGGAGATCTGGTTTCCCGGCTCGGCGAACATCAAGCCGACCTTGTCACCAGGCTCCAAGACGTTGTCGAGCGCCCATAAGGCGGTAACCTCGCCACCCTCCTCGTGGTAGTAACCGGAGTACGCCAGCACGTCCACGTCGGACTCCTCCGGATGAATCGCCAGATGGTTGATCACGAAGATGGGGACGCCAGCCTCGTTGGCCTCCCGTAGCGCTGGCACGATTGCGAAGTAGTCGATCGGCCCCACGATGATGTAGTCAACGCCGAGTGTGATGAGGTCGTCGACGATGTCGAGCTGCTGCTGGACGTTGGCCTCGGCGGTGGAGGCGCGTGCGATGAACTCGAACTCCACGCCGCGGTTCGCAAGCTCCTCTTGGAAGCCGGCGGCGAACTGGCCAAAGTAGTCGAGCGTGTCGTAGACGGGCGGGGCGAACCCGATGCGCACGGGCTGCGCAAAGGCAAGCCCGGCCATCACGAACGCAACGAGTAGGGCGACAACGAACGTGGCAAAACGGGACATGTGCGACCTCCTTCAGGTCGAGACGGGCCGACGGTCGGTGGCCTTGGATTCCGACCGATGTACTGACGGCTTCGGAGAAGACCTCATTCAGTAGTCATCCCCTGACGGCGGAAGCGCGCAAGCTGGATGGCAACGGCGATCACGAGCGTGAGACCGATCACGATCTGCTGCCAGTAGAAGGGGACGCGCATCAGGAGCAAGCCGTTCTCGGCGACTCCGAGGAAGACGGCCCCCAGGAGGGTGCCGAGGAGCGTAGCGAAGCCTCCGAACAGCAGCGTGCCTCCCAGCACCACAACGGCGATGGCGTGAAGCTCCATCATGGCGCCGAGCACGGCCTGAGCTGCGTCGAGCCGTGAGGCGAGCATGATGCCGGCCAGACCGGCGAGAGCGCCACACGACACGTACGCCAGAAGCTCGTAGCGACCGACGCGAATTCCAGCGCGGACTGCGGCGCTGCGGTTCCCGCCGAGAGCCAGCACGTATGCGCCGAAACGCGTTCGGTTCATGAGGTATGCGCCCAAGATCACCACTACGACGGCGATCAGACCGGCCATTGGCAGCCCCAGCACCGTGCCTTGGCCGATGAAGCTGAAAGCGTCGGGGAAGTTCCTCAGTTGGTTGGGACCCATGACCAGATACGCGGCACCGCGCACGGCGGTCAGCGTACCGAGGGTGACGATCAGCGGCGGTACCTTGAAGACCGTCACGAAGGTCCCATTGACGAGCCCGACGATGGCGCCGACACCGATACCCGCAGCGATCGCCAGCGGAACGGCGGCCTCAGCCGCCAGCCCGCTCTTCAACACGATGGCCGTGACGCACGCCGAAAGCGCGACGTTCGAACCGACCGACAGGTCGATCCCGCGGGCTGCCATGACGATCGTCATGCCGGTGCCGAGGACGAGAAAGATCGAAATCTGGCGGAACACATTGAACAGGTTGCGGGCGTCGAGGAAGACTGGGTTCACGAGCGTGATCACGATTGCGAGCAAGACCAGTGGCACGACGAGACCGAGTGGCGCGCGTAGCCCGGGATTACGCTGCAGAAAGCTGAAACGTGGCTTCGAGCGTCTGGAGGACACCACCTCCAGCGATACCACCTTGTGGGTCATGCCTGAACTCCTTTGGTGCTCGGCCTCTCAGCCGGCGATGGGCTCGCGCCTTCTCCGAGGTCGTCGGCGCGATCACGGGTGACGCTGGCACGGGCACCGTAGACCGTGACGGCTGCGGCACCTGCCCGGCACGCAGCGTCGACCGCTCTGGTGAGTTCGCGATCGGCGGCGATCTCCGCTGCCAACACACCGACGAACGTGTCGCCCGCCCCTAGACTGTCGACGACCTCGACGCTTGGCGCGGGTACGTGTCTCGCCGTTCCATCAACCGACACCACAACGGCGCCGAGCGCGCCTAGCGTGACGATGGCCGCCTTCCCTCGGCCGACCGACAATCGTGCAGATAGCGCGGCCCCGGCCGTCCCCGCGCACTTCGGATCGGCAACGTCGAGGCCGGTCAACAACCCTGCCTCGTACTCGTTCACCACCACGTAGCTGACGGCCGGCCAGAGCTCGTCGACCATGCCCTCGGCCGGCGCAGCATTGAGCACGAGCGGAAGGCCGTGGTCGACCGCGGCATCCGCGACCGCGATCATGGCGTCAATCGGTGCCTCGAGGGCGAGCGCGACCAATCGAACGTCGTTCCACACGGATTCTGGCAGCGCCGCTACGTCATCGGGGGACAAGCGCCCGTTGGCTCGTGGCACCACCAGCGTCTGGTAGTCGCCGCGCTCATCCATCAAGACCATGCCGAGGCCCGTACCGGCCGGATCGCGTCGAACGTACGTCGTGTCGACACCGACTTCTAGCCACGCCCTGACGAGGGAGTCGCCAAAGCTGTCATCGCCGATGCGCCCCACGAAGCTCACCGGCGCGCCCCAAGCGGCTGCGGCGCATGCGAGGTTCGCAGCCTTGCCTCCGGCAGACTCCCGGTATGCGTGCGCGATCACGGTCTCCCCTCGGGCAGGGAGCCTGCCTGCGACCGCGATCAGATCGAGGTTGGCGCCTCCTACCACGAGCACCCCCCCTCTCACGCGCTCTGACCTCGGGTTAGTGGAAGGGCCGCGTCCTGCACGAGTACGTGCACCCGCAGTGCGTCATGGCTGGCTTGGGCGTCCACGATGTCCGATGCGTCGAGGGCCGCCGCGGCCCGCCAGAAGCGTGACAACATCTCGATGTTCCGAGCGCACTCGGCAACGGGATCCTCCCGCACGGGAAACGTGTCGAAGTAGATGTGCTCGGCGTACCCTCGTCGCTGGAGAGTCCACACCAGCTCCAAGGTCTGAACGGGGTGCACCGAACCGACGATCAGGCCGTCGTCCGCCATGCCGTACGCATCGTTGAGATGGATGCCGAACAGCCTCTCCTCTTGCAGGGCGCGAGCGGCCGCCTGGGCAGGGTTTTCGCGAGCCATGAGCGAGTGGGCCATGTCCAAGACGACGCCAACGTTGGTCCGCGCAACATCTCGCAAGCACAGGAGCGAGGTGGACATGTCGCCGACGACGTAATAGCGGCGCGGATCGAGCGGCTTGTACTCCAGCCCGATCATCAACTCGGGCAGCGCATCTGCAACGTGCTGGAAACTCTCCACCGTCTGCGACCACAGAGCCTGGTAGTCGGCCTGAAACGGGTAGTCGTATCCGTCTTGGCCGGGCCACACGACGACTTGCTTGGCCCCCAGAGCGAGCGCCCACTCTCCCGCCTCGATGGTCAGTTCGCGGGCGCGACGACGGAGGGTGGCCTCGGGATTGGTGAAGGCGCCAGCGAGGAACTCGTCGCCGAATCGCAGATTGATCGCTCCTACGCCGAGACCGACGTCGGCCAGAGCATCGGCGACTGTGCTCCGCGTAACGCCGTTGACGTGCTGAGGATAGTTCAGGTCGACGAGATCCAAGCCCGGCACCGTACCTGCTCGACGGATACGGCCGGCGATGTCGAGGGCTCGGGGCCACAGATCCGGCCTCGAGTCCATCGAGTTGAGGCGCGCGGACATAGCTGGCAGGTCCATCTGACTTCCTAACTCAGTCGCTTCCGGGCGACCGAACTCATGGTGGACTCGAGGTTGTGTAGCGAGTCGCTTGCGTGCCGCTGTGCAACGCGGACGAAGAGAGCATCGAGCAGGGTGAGTTGGGCGATTCGGCTCGCGGCGTTCTCCCCGGTGATCGGCGAACCCTGTGACGCGCTCACGAGGACGGCGTCGGCCAACAGGGCGAGCTTTGACTCCGCCACGTTCGTGACCGCTATCAAGGTCGCTCCCCGCTCTCGTCCGAGCTCGGACGCCTCGATGACGGCACTCGTCGCTCCTGAGTGGCTTATCGCGACAACGACGTCAGTAGGCGCCACGAGCGCAGCGCTCATGGCCATGAGGTGAGGATCGTCATGCGCACGGCTGCTGATCCCGATGCGGAGCAGCTTGTGTTCGAAGTCGCGAGCGATGGTGGCGGACCCGCCGACGCCGAAGAGCAGCCGTGTCGGCGCATCGCCTATTGCCTTCGCGGCGCGCTCGAACGCATTGACGTCGAAGATCGCCTGCGTATCGCTCAGGGCTTGCATGGCAGTCGAGAAGACCTTGCGCACCACAGTCCCCAAGTCGTCCGACAGCGAGAGTTCCTCATGGAGATCGATCCCGTGGAGTTGCTGGTAAGCGAGCAGCACTTCACGAAGTTCACGGAACCCGGTGAACCCAAGCCGCTTCGCAAACTTCACCACCGCCGCCTGACTGACGTCCGCCAGAATCGCTACATGAGCGAGCCGCAGGCTCTGTTCAGAGGTGCCGCGCGTCGCGAGCAGGACGCTGGCGATGGAACGCTCGGCCGATGTCAGCGACGCCAGCATGCCCTGCATGATGACGATGAGCGCACGCGGGTTGGCGTGGTAGACAGCAGGCCGTTCTAGCAGTTGAACGTGCATGCACACCTTCCCTAGCCCTTGTAGTGTCGCGTTGACGGTACGCGTTGTGAAGTAGTGCGTCAAGCCTGCGCTCGCCGAACGGGCGCTCACCCAACCCAGCGCGCGTCATGGACGATATTGCTAGACCGCGCCTTGGGAGGCCGGTGGTGTAGACATCACTGCCTGCTTCACGTCTGTGAAGTTCGTTGTGAAGCGGGCTTCCCTGGCGCCGTAGGATCAGCGTTGGCCCGCTGGGCTCCGCCGCGGCGGCGACCGCCTCCTCCGTTTGAGGCGTTGGCTCGCGCCCGCTGAGCCGACCAACAAATCGGCTATGACGCAAACCTACTCGCGCCGCTGCCCTTGCGGTAGCCGCTACGGGCGGACCTACAGCGCAGACGCTTTGGCAGAGACTCGGCAATCAGCCAGCTTGACTGATGGCGGCTCGAGCAGGCCGTGGCGGATCAACACCGCAGATAGAGCAGACGGATCAATGGCCTCGCCGCGGCCGCTACCTCGCAAGTATCCTCAGGGCTGACCGCGATCGTCCGGCGGACCAACATCGTCGGGCCTGCCAGGCGAACCCCCGCCGGGAACCGACGACGGCGGACCAGGCGGATCCCCTGGTCGTGCCGGAGCGGTGCGTGGGGCGTCGTCGGAGCGTTCGCTCTCGTCGATATCCTCAGCGTCTTCATGACTCGGTCGGTCGTCGCCGCGGCGCTCCTCGGCACGCTCCTGGCCGCTCTCCGACGCCTCGCCCGCGCGCTCATCACGCCGCTCCTCAGCCCGCTCCTGACCCGGCGGCGAAACCCCATCAGCAGCCCGCTCCTCACCCGGCTGACCGGCCTCGCCCGCGCGCTCATCACGCC
>SKMG01000289.1 GCA_007121175.1 Trueperaceae bacterium
GGCCGGGCGCTCAGGGCCGGATCAGCGCTGGCCGGAAGCGCAAGGCATCGGCCGCCACGAAGTGGACCCTCGTTCCCGGGATCGATGGGACGTGCACGGCCGCGTCGCCGTGCACGTGTCCGAAGACCAGCGCGTACGGGCGCGCGGCGGCCACCAGGTCGAGCATCGCCGACGGCTCACCGCGCGGGTTGGTCGGTGGGAAATGGAGCATGACGATCAGGTCGCCCTCGCCGAGGCGCGCCGCGGCGTCGAGCGAGAGCTGCAGTCGCTGCAGTTCTCGCTCGTAGATCCGCTGGTCTTGTTCGCTCCAGCCTGGCGACCCGGGCACCACCCAGCCGCGGGTGCCGGCTACGATCACCTCACCGATGCGCAACGCGTCGTGCTGGATGGCGTGCATCCCCTCGGGTAGCGCCGCGCGCAGCTTGCGGAGCGACGGCCACCAGTAATCGTGGTTGCCGCGCAGCAGCACCTTGCGGCCTGGTAGTTCAGCGATCGCTTCGAGATCGGGCAGCGCCTCCTCGAGTCGCATGGCCCAGGACACATCGCCCGCGACCAGGACCAGGTCGCCCTCGCGCACCGTGTCGCGCCACCCCGCGAAGAACGCCTCGGGATGGCCGGCCCAGTTGGCGCCGAAAACGTCCATCGGCTTGTGGTCGGAAGATGACAGGTGAGGGTCGGCGATGGCCAGGACGCGCACTCCCGCGAGTGTACTCGCCCGCGACCCAGTCGGCCGTCAACGCTCGGCCGGTACGCCGGGCAGCTCCCGCGCGCCGGCCAAGAGCGGCCGCCCGGTGTCGACCACGTCGTGTGGCGCGAGCCGCGCGAGCAGCGTGCTCGCGGTCGTTCCGTCGGCAGCGCACCAGCCGGGCCACACCTGGGCCAATGGCGCGAGCACGAACGGGCGCTCAGTCGCCCGCGGGTGCGGCAGTTCCAGGTCGGCGCCCTCGAGTCGCTCGCTGCCGAAGCTGATCAGGTCCAGGTCGAGCGTGCGGGGGCCCCAGCGCTCGCCGCGTACCCGGCCGGCTGCCAACTCCTGCGCCAACAGGGCCGCCAGCAGCCGCCGCGGCTCGCGCCACGGAAAGGCCGGCCGCAGCACCAGCACGGCGTTGCGGAACGGCGGTTGGCCAGGCGGCCCGCCGACGGCCGCGCTCGCGAAGAGCGTCGACGCGGCCAACGGTTCGCCGAGGCGCGCGAGGCGGCCAGCAGCCCGCGGCAGCGCCCGCTCAGGATCGCCGAGGTTGGCGCCGAGCGCCACGACCGCCAGCGCCACTCGGCTCAGCTCCCGGGCGGCTGCGCGCCGCCCTCTCTCCGGTCGGCGATCACGTCGTCGCGCGCCAGGCGCAGCTCCACCATCACGTCGTCCACCACCCCCGGCAGCGGGGCGTGTGGCTTGTGGACGCGCACCACCAGCGACCGCACGAGCGGCTCGCGCTCTAGCAGCACGCTCCCGAGGCGCCCGGCGAGCGCTTCGATCAGCCGGAAGCGCTCGCCGGTCACGATCTCCCGAACCAGCTCGTAGACGCGGGCGTAGTCCACGGCGCTCGTCAGATCGTCGCCGAGCGGGGGGCTCACCTCGAGCTCGAGATCGATCACGAACGCGGCACCTAGGCGCGCCTCCTCGGCGAAGACGCCGTGGTGACCGTGGAAGTGCATGCCCTCGAGCACGATCCTAATCATGCAGCCACCGCCACACCGCCAGCGCTTGGACGTGACCTCGGGCGTCGTGCGCGCGCACCAGCGCGGCGCCGCGCGACACCGCGGCGAGGTGAGCGGCGATGCTCGCGGCGTCGCGGCGCTCGGGTCGCGGCTCGCCAGCGACGCGCCCCAGGCTCCCCTTGCGGGACGCACCGACGAGCAGCGGGAAGCCGAGCGCCGCGAGGCGGTCGGTCGCGCGCAGCAGCTCGCGGTTGTGCTCGAGGCGCTTGCCGAAGCCGAGGCCGGGGTCGAGCACCAGCGACGGCACGCCCGCCTCCAGCGCTCGGCGCGCGGCCGCGAGGAGCTCGTCGCTCACCTCCTGGACCACGTCGTCGAAGTGCACCTCGAGCTGCATCGTCCGCGGCGAACCCCTGCAGTGCCCGAGCACCGCCGGCACGCCAGCGTCGGCGCAGACGCGCCGCAGCTCGGCGTCGCGCAGCCCGCTCATGTCGTTGACGAGGCCGGCTCCGGCCGCGATCGCGGCCGCCGCCACCTCGGCCTGCGAGGTGTCGACCGAGAGCCGTGCCTCGGGGCAGGCGGCGCGGAGGCCCCGCAGGACCGGCACGACCCGCTCGAGCTCCACCTCGACCGGCACCGGCTCGGCGCCCGGACGGCTCGAGGCGCCGCCGACGTCGATCACCGCCGCGCCGGCCCGATGAGCGGCAGCGCCCGCCGCGACCGCGGCCTCGGAGATCAGTGTGCGACCGCCATCGGAGAAGCTGTCGGGCGTCACGTTGACCACCGCCATGACCGCCGCATCGCTCCAGCGCCACAGCCACGCGTCGCCCTCGCGCACCGTGCCGGCCGCGGGCCGCCGCCAGCGCAGCACGAAGCGGTGACCGCCCTCGGCATCAGCTATCGGGATCCACCGCCTCGGGCGGCTCCGCCCCGGGCGGCTCCGCCTCGGGCGGCGCGGCTGCCGCGGCCACCGCCCTGGACTCCGGTTCCCAGTCCGGCGGACGCTCCGCCAGGCCCAGACGCCACGCCACGGCAGCCGTCACGCGCTCGCCGGCGCGACCGTCGCCGTACGGGTTCACCGCCGCGCGCATCGCAGCCAGCGCGTCGGCGTCGCCGAGCAGCGCCGGCAGCGCCACCGCCACCCGCGCGGGGTCGTTGCCGAGCAGCCGCAGCGTGCCGGCCACGATGCCCTCGGGTCGCTCGGTCACGTTGCGCAGCACCGCCACTGGCGTCCCGAGCGCGGCCCCCTCCTCCTGCAGCCCGCCCGAGTCGGTGACCACCAGCTTCGCCGCGCGCACCAGCGCGAGCATCGCGAGGTAGTCCCAGTCGTCCTCGAGCAGCACGTTCGGCAAGCCCTGCAGCACCGGGACGACGGCCTCCCGGACCCGCGGGTTGCGGTGCATCGGGTAGACGAAGGTGTGATCGGGATAGGCACGGGCAGCGGCAGCCAGCGCCGCTGCCAGGCCGGGCAGCACCGGCAGGTTCTCGCGCCGGTGGAGCGTGACCGCTACCAGCGGCGCGTCGGCCGGCACGTGCCCTGGCAGCGCCGCCCGGCGCACCGCCCAGCGGACCGCGTCGACCGCCGTGTTGCCGGTCACCACCATACGGGCGGGATCCTTGCCCTCGCGCAGCAAGTGCTCGCGCGCCAGCGCCGTGGGCGGCAGGTCGAGCTCGGTCAAGACGTCGGTCAGGCGCCGGTTCGCCTCCTCGGGGAACGGCTCTTTGAGGTCGAACGAGCGCAGGCCCGCTTCCACGTGCGCCACCGGCAGACCCTCGAAGAAGGCCGCGAGCGCCACCGCGATGGTGGTCAGGGTGTCGCCGTGCACTAGCACGTAGTCCGGCTCCTCGAGGCGCAGCGCCTCGGCCGCGGCCGGCACCATGCGGCCGAACGTGTCCGCGAGCGGTGCCCCGGGCTGCATCAGCGCGAGATCAGCGTGCGTCTCGAGCTCGAACACCTCGAGCATGCGGTCGAGCTGCTCGCGGTGCTGACCGGTGACGAGCACGCGTGGCTCGAGCGCCGGGTGCCGCTGCAGCGCGTGCACCACCGGCGCCATCTTCGAGGCTTCGGGCCTGGTGCCGAACGCGACCACGATGCGCGCCCGCGCGCCACGAGCGGCGCGGAGCGTGCTCACCGCGCTTCGCGGTCGTCCCGGTACGCGCTGAGCAGGCTGGGCGACCCGGCACCGACCTCGCGCAGGCGCAGGTACGAGACGAGGGCGATCAGCAGCACCGCCGCCACCACCGTGCCCATCAGCAACACCGGCGGGGTCTGCGAGAGCAGCATACCCAGCACCCCGAGCACCAGCGTTGCCGCCCACAGCACGTAGACGGTCACGCGGGGGCTGCCGCTGCGGACGCGAAGCAGATCGTGGAGGTGGTCGTTGCCTGCAGTCGCCGGGTTCACCCCGCGGCGCAGGCGCCGCACCGTGACCTGCGTGAGGTTGAGGACCGGCAGCGCCAGGATCAGCACCGGCGCGGCCACGGTCACGGCGGCGGTGACCTTCAGCGCTCCCAGCACCGACACCGCCGCGAGCACGTAGCCGAGCAGGTAGGCACCGGAGTCGCCCATGGTGATGAGGGCCGGGTTGAAGTTGTGGCGCAAGAACCCGAGCGCGGCCCCGGCCAGCGCGGCGAGGATCAGCACCGAGGCCCCGCGGTCAGGGAACTGCAGGGCCACCGCCAGCAGGCTCATGCTCGAGATCGCGGCGATGCCCGAGGACAGCCCGTCGAGCCCGTCGATGAAGTTGAACGCGTTGGTGAAGCCGACGACCCACACCAGCGTCAGCGCCACCGCCAGCATCTCGGGCATGAACAGGTACGGCGAGTCGCCGAAGTAGTTGGTGATGAAGTCGATGGTGACGCCGTTGACGACCAAGATGCCGGCGGCCAGGAACTGGGTGGCGAGCCGCATGGCCGCGGGCACCTCCCAGATGTCGTCGATGAAGCCGACCAGCGCCATCAACGAACCGCCGAGGACGATCGCGAGCAGCTCGACGCGCAGACCGTCGAGCAGCTGCGGCGCCAGGATGCTGCCGACGATCAGCGCCACCAGGAAGCCAGCCAAGATGGCGATGCCGCCGATGTTGGGGATCGCTCCCACGTGCTGCCTGCGGCCCAGTCCGTGCTTGGTGCCGCCGAGCTGCACCGCGTCGACCCGCAGCGCGAAGCTGCGGACCTTCGGCACCAAGACGCCGACCGTGACCAGGGCCACGAAGAATGCTGCCAGAACGAGCGGGACGTATGTCGCCATCGATGCCGGCACGACGGTCATGCTAGCACCCACGTTCACCAGCCCCTGATGACAACCTCATAACCGTCTGCATATGGGCTCACGACGGTCTGCATCTGGGCCGATCACGCGACTGCGCCCTCCCGCGCAGGCGCGCGAGGCGCTGCGCCGCCCCGCGCGCGCAGAAGACCCTCGCAGCGCGCCGCGGGCGCGCTAGCGGGTGCCGTAGATCCGGTCGCCCGCGTCGCCGAGGCCGGGCACGATGAAGCCCTTGTCGTTGAGCCGCTCGTCGAGCGCCGCGAGGATGATCTCGACCTCGGGGTGCACCGCGCGCACCCGCTCGACGCCCTCGGGGGCTGCCAAGATGCACAGCAGCCGCGGGCTGCGCACGCCGCGCTCGACCAGCAGGTCGAGGGCGGCCACCGCGCTGCCGCCGGTCGCCAGCATCGGATCGAGCACGAACACGTCGCGCTCCTCGATGTCGCTCGGCAGCTTCAGGAAGTAGCGCACCGGCTCGAGCGTCTCCTCGTCGCGGTAGAGACCGACGTGGCCGATGCGCGCGCCCGGGACCAGGCTGAGGATGCCGTCGGCCATCACCAGGCCGGCGCGCAGGATCGCGACCAGGGCCAGCTTCTTCCCCGCGAGCCGGCGCACGCGAGCACGAGCGACGGGCGTCTCGACCACCGCGTCCTCGAGCGGCAGCGACCGCATCGCCTCGAACGCCATCAGCATGCTGAGCTCCGTGCACAGCGCGCGGAAGTCCCGGACGGTGGTGGCCCGATCACGCAGGATCGAGAGCTTGTGCTGGACCAAGGGGTGGTCGACCACGGTCACGGGCATATCAGCATCCTCCCAGCCGTTCGGCGCGGCCGCCAGTCGTTGGCGCGGGCGCACGACGACGCCCGGACGACGTGCGTCGTCCGGGCGTGATAGTGGCGGAGAGGGTGGGATTCGAACCCACGGTACCGCGATGCAGTACAACGGTTTTCGAGACCGTCCCGTTCAACCACTCCGGCACCTCTCCATGGGCGCTCCGCGGGACGTCGGTCGCGCCGAGCGCTGAAATATACCACGTCTGCATCCCCCGCGGGCATTCCAGGCGCCAACGGTCGCGCCGCGGCTTGACGCGGCTCGCCTCGCGCGGGTACTTTGGAGGGCGTCCTGATGGCCCGTCGTCTAACGGCAGGACACCCGGTTCTGGTCCGGTCGGTCGGGGTTCGAATCCCTGCGGGCCAGCCACGCCCTCCGCGCCCGCCCCGCCTTCGAAGCGTCGGCGGGCGCGAGTGTCTCGAGCCTCCGGCCGTACCGCACCGTGCGCAGCACAGCGACCCGGCGGGGTACACTCCGTGCTGGACGGTGGCCCGTCGTCTAATGGCAGGACACCCGGTTTTGGTCCGGTCGGTCGGGGTTCGAATCCCTGCGGGCCAGCCACCGATCAACCGCTGCGAACGAGGTAGCGAGGCGTTCCGCACCCAGGGGCCGCCTCGCTGCTCGCGGGTCTCGCCGCCGGCCCGCACCCTGGGGCCGGCTCGCTGCTCGCGGGTCTCGCTGCCGGCCAGTAGCCTGCTCGCAGCCGGCGCCCGCCGGACGCTAGCGCCGCTCTCCTCCGCCGCTCGCGTACAGGTCGTAGCGGGTGGTGCGCCCGCCGATCGTGCCCGA
>SKMG01000446.1 GCA_007121175.1 Trueperaceae bacterium
GCCAGTCGGTGCCGCCGGACAGCCAGGAGAGCATCGCGATCTACCGTGAGATCCAGCGGATCATCGGCGAGGCGGTGCCCTACACCGCCGCGACTGACGATCGGCCCAGGCAGACCCGTTGCCGCGCCGCCGCCGGTCGACCGGTGGCGGCGCGGTCGTCTGAGGTTCAGTCCACCACCAGCAGCTCGCGTGGCGCCTGCGTCAGGCGCTCGCAGCCATCCTCGGTCACCAGCACGTCGTCCTCGATGCGCACGCCGAGCTCGTCCGGCAGGTAGACACCCGGCTCGACGGTCACGACGAAGCCGGGCTCGGCGGGCTGATCGTTGCCCGGGCGCAGGTAGGGGGGCTCGTGGATCTCCAATCCGAGGCCGTGCCCGAGGCGGTGGGTGAACGCCTCGGCCAGTCCGGCAGCGGCCAGGCTACCGCGAGCCGCAGCGTCGACGTCGCCCAGTCGTGCGCCCGGGCGCAGCACCGCCAGGGCGGCCTCCTGCGCGGCCAGCACGGCGGCGTGCACCTCGCGCAAGCGAGCGCCGGCACGCACCACCGCCACCGTGCGTGAGACGTCGGAGAGGTAGCCGTGCCAGCGCCCGCCGAAGTCGAAGAGCACGCCGTCGCCGCTGGTGATGACGCGATCGCCGGTGACGTGGTGCGGGAAGGCGGCGTTGGGGCCCGACGCCACCGACGCGAACGGGTCCTCGAGGCCCTCCGCCCGCAGCGCTCCGGAGAGGCGCGCGGCTAACTCCCGCTCGGTGGTCCCGGCGATGGGCTGCTGCAGCAGCACCTGGTACGCGCGATCGGCGGCGGCCGCGGCCGACCGCAGGGCCTCGATCTCGCCCTCGTCCTTGATCGCCCGCACCCCGCCGGTGATGCGCTCGAGCGGCAGCAGCCGCGTCTCGGGACGGGCCGCCGCGACCCCGAGCAGCTCGCTGGCGGACACGCGCTCGCCGAACGCGAGCGAGCGCGCGGCCTTCGGCAGCGAGGCGATGAGGAGCGGCAGCGGATCCTCGTCCTCCTGCCAGGGCACGGCCTCGAGGTCGTCGGGCACGCGGCTCGCCTCGAAGGCGGGCAGCACCATCACGGCCTCGCCCTGGGTCGGCAGCACCAGCAGCGCCAGGCGCTCCGAGAGGTGCACGTGCAATCCGGTGAGGTAGACGAGGTCGCCGCCCGGCGGCACGATGGCGGCGTCGACGCCGGCCTCGGCCAGCCGCTCGCGGAGGCACTCCTGCCTATGTGCATGTTTCTCGGTCATCTGCTCAGCATGCACCAGCCGGCCGCGGGGCGCGACAGGAGGCGAACGCGACCGGGCGGTAGACTCCGCCGATGCCCCACCGAGCGCCCACCCCAGCTGCCCGCCGGACGCCCTCGCAGGACGCCGCCACGCCGCTCGAGGTCAGCGTGCCAGTGAAACGCTTCTTCGGCTACTACCCCGGCACAGTCGCCGTGATCACCAGCGCCCACGGCGCGGATCGCAACGTCATGAGCGCCGGCTGGCACGCTGCGCTCTCGGCCCAGCCGCCGCTCTACGGGGTCGCGCTCGGGCGCGAGCGCTACACCTACGACCTGGTGCGCGCTTCGGGTGGCTTCGCGGTGCACTTCCTGCCGTTCGCGTGCGCGCGCGCCATCGCGGCGGTCGGCTCGGTCAGCCGCCACGACGGCGTGGATAAGTTCGAGCGCTTCGGCCTGGCGGCCGAGGACGGCGCGGTGCTGCCGCTGCCGATCCTGGCAGACGCCAACCTGGTCTACGAGTGCCGCGTCACGGCGGTGCACGGCACTGGTGATCACGACTGGGTCGTCGGCGAGGTGGTGGCGCTCCACCACCGACCCGAGGCCTTCGACGAACGCCTCGTGCAGGACGCGCGCGCCGTGCCGGGCGTCGTGTACTACGGACGCGGTCGCTACGAGGCGCTCTCGGGTGAGCGGCGGGTCGAGTTCGGTCCCGACGAGTTCCGCGAGGCCGACAGCACCGCCGCCGGACCGACCGGACGCTGAGCGGCCCGCCGTGGTGGCCCGCGACGTGGGCGTCGGTCAGGTGTCCTTGAGCCGCCGGTCGAACACGTCGCGCAGGCCGTCGCCGAGCAGCGAGAAGCCCAGCACCACGATCGTGATCGCCAGGCCCGGATAGAGCGTCACGTGCGGCGCGGAGCGGATCGCCTCGCGGCCGACCGACAGCATCCGTCCCCAGCTCACCTGCGGCGGCTGGGTCCCGAGGCCGAGGAACGACAGCGCCGCCTCGGCGACGATCGCGGTGCCCATGCCGAGCGTGGCGAGCACCAGCGCCGGCGCCCAGGCGTTGATGAGGATGTGCTTGAAGAGCACCACCAGGTGGTTCTGACCGAGCGCGCGGGCGGCCTCGACGAACTCCTCGTTCTTCACCGCCAGCACGTCCGAGCGCACCACGCGGGCCATGGTGGGGATGCGCACCACCGCGATGGCGATCATGGCGTTGACGATGTTCGGCCCCAGCGCCGCCACGATGGCGATCGCCAGCAAGATCCCCGGCAGCGCCAGCAGCACGTCCATGATGCGCATGATGACGTCGTCGACGATGCCGCCGACGTAGCCGGAGACCGCTCCCAAGATCACCCCGAACACCAGCGAGATACCCGTGGCGATGAGCCCGACCAACAGCGAGACGCGCGCCCCGATGATCAGGCGCGACAGCAGGTCGCGGCCCAGCTCGTCGGCGCCGAGGATGTAGCGGGTGTTGAACTCGCCGTCGACCCAGATGCCCTGCGGCGGCTCGTAGCGCTCCCAGATGTCCTGCCGCAGCGGGTCCATCGGCGTGATCCAGGGGCCGGTCAGGGCGACGACCAGCAGCGCGACGATGATCACCGAGCCGAACATGATGCTCTTGTTGCGAAGCACGCGGCGCAGGGTGGGGTTCATGCGGCGGCGCGTCGCGACGGCCGGCGCGGAGGCGATGCTAGCCATAGCGGATCCTCGGGTTCACCAGGCTGTACGAGAGGTCGACGAGCAGGTTCACGAGCGCGAACACGACGGCCAGCATCAGCACGCTGCCCTGCACCACCGGGAAGTCGCGCTGGCTGATCGCGCTGACGATGAGGCGACCCACGCCCGGCCAGGCGAACACCACCTCGATGACGATCGAACCGCCGAGCAGCGCGCCGAACTGCACGCCGACCACCGTGATCACCGGCAGCAGCGCGTTCTTGAGCGCGTGGCCGTAGACCACCGTGAACTCGCGCAGTCCCTTGGCGCGCGCCGTGCGGACGTAATCACGGCCCAGCACCTCGAGCAGGCTCGAGCGCGTCAGCCGCGTGATCAGCGCCATGATCGAGGTGCCGAGCGCCAGCGCCGGGAGCAGCACGTAGCGGAAATGGTCCCAGAACACGACGAAGTCGAGCCGCGTGACGATCGCCAGCAGGGCCTCCGGGAAGCTCGGGCCGCGCGAGCCGATCGGCAGCCACGGCACGTACAGCGCGATCTGCGAGAGCAGGATCAGGCCCACCCAGAAGTTGGGCGCCGCGACGCCGATGAGCGCGGCGAACATCGAGCCGAAGTCGATCCAGGAGTTGCGCCGCACGGCAGAAACCACCCCGAGCGGGATCCCGACTCCGATCGCGAGCACCAGCGACCACAGCGCCAGCTCGATGGTGGCGGGCATGCGTTCGAAGATGAGCAGTGTGACGGGCAGGTTGCTGCGGATGCCGGTACCGAGGTCTCCTTGCAGCGCGTTGCCGAGCCAGATGAAGTACTGCACCGGCAGCGGCCGGTCGAAGCCGTAGATGCGGTTGAGGCGCTCGACATCGGCCTCGGTGGCGTCCTCGCCGAGCATGATCCGCACCGGATCTCCGGGCGCTAGGTGCACCAGCAGAAAGACGATGATCGACACGCCCAGGAGGATGAAGACCAGCGAAAACAGCCTTCTTACGATGTACTTCAGCATCGCAGCCTCACGTCGTTCGGGCTAGCTTAGCAGCGTCAGCGTATCCTGAGGCCGTGACAGGTAGCGCGCGCCGTCGGCCGTGACGACCACGTCCTGCTCGGGCCCGATCGGGTGACCGCTGACGCCGGTGACGCCGTGCACCACCGGCTCGATGGTGTAGACCTCGCCCTCGGCCAGCACCCCCATGCCGCGCTCGCCGTAGCGGTCGCCTAGCGGCGCCAGTGTGGTCCCGCCGTCGTGCACGGAGCGGCCGATCTGGTGCCCGAGCGCGTGCGTGTAGGGCTCGATGCCGTACTCCTCGAGTACGGCTCTCGCCACGGCGTCCACCTCGAACCCCCTGACGCCGGGTCGGATGGCGTCAACCGAGCGCCGGACCGCGGCCATGGCGGCGTCGAAGCGCCGCTGCACCTCGGGAGGCGGCGCCTGCTCGCCCTCACGCAGCACGTAGTAGGTGTGCATCACGTCGCTGGTGTAGCCCTCGACGTAGATGCCCATGTCGATCACCACGGTGTCGCCGGGGGTGATGAGGTCGTCGCCTGCGGTGCGGTGTCCCAGGCCGGCGCGCCCGGTCATGACGGCTGCACCGTCGCTGAACGAGTGGGTCACGCCGAGCTCGCGCTGCCGCGCCTTGATGAAGTCCGCCACCTCGCGCTCGCGCATGCCACTGCGCATGAAGCGGCCGGCCTCCTGGTGGAGTTGCTGCGTGAGCTCGACGGCGCGCTCGATGCGACGCAGCTCTTCTAGCGTCTTGCGGGCGCGCAGCGGCTCGAGCACCGCCGCCGACGAGACCGCCCGGCGGCCGATGCCGTCGTCGCCCAGGATCTGCTCGAGCTTGCGCAGCAGACCGACCGTGAGGCCGTCTAAGAGGTAGTCATCGACGTGCTGGTTGAGCGCCAGCGAGGCCGGAGCGAGCCGCTCGACCACGCCCCGCAAGTGCTGCGGCAGCCCCTCGCGCCCGTAGGCGATCACCTCGTGGAACACGCCCGGCGCCTCTATCCCCATGCGGTCGTAATCGGCGACCACGGCGATCTTGTCGCCACGCCTGGTGAAGACGAAGGCCGAGAGGCCGACCATCGCCTCGCCCGTGAAGAGCAGCGTCGAGAGATCGCTGCCCTCACGACAGAAGACGATCCAGGCGTCGGCAGCGAGCGTCGGCAGCAGTTCGTCGAGCTGGGCGTGCTTCTGACGGATGAGGCTGAGGTCGTGCTGGTTCACGGGTGCTCCAGAGTCGGTGGGAAGCGGCTGACGGGCCCCGCCTGCGACGAAGGACGCGCCGGCGTGTCGCCGCCGTGCAAGTCCCTGCATCGTACCGCAATAAGGCTCGAACGGGCGGTGCGCCGTCGCCCCGCCGGTACGCAGCCGGCCCGGCGACGGAGAGCGTCGTGGCGCACTGTGCCGAGGGCGCGACCGCTCGCTCGGTCCCCGCGCCGCAACGCCGCCGTCGTGGCCTGGAACGCGACTCGATGCGCTCGGCCCCGGCGTCTGCTACCATGCGCGCACGGTGAAACTGCTGTTGACCATCGTGCAAGATGCCGACGTCGGCCGGCTCGAGCAGGCCTTGCGAGAGCAGGGCCACCAGTCGACCAAGCTCGCCTCGACCGGGGGATTCCTCCGCGAAGGGAACACCACCTTGCTGATCGGCGTCGAGGATCGCGACGTGACGAGCGTCAAGGAGATCATCCACGCGAACTGCCGCGAGCGCACCAAGGTCGTGACCGCCGGCTCGCCGCTGCACGCGGTCGAGGGGGCGTTCGCCAGCCAGCCGATGGAGGTGCCGGTCGGCGGCGCCATCGTCTTCGTGCTGGCCGTCGAGTCGTTCGACCGGCTCTAAGGGCGACGGCCGCAGCGGCCGGCTGACGCCGCGCTCGGCGGCACGCCCGTGGATCAGCGACGGTCTGCCGCGTGGGGAACGCTCAGCCGACCAGGCCGCGCTCCAGCGCCCAGCGCACCAGCTCCGCCCGGCTGCGCACCCCGAGCTTCTCCGATGCCCGCTCCCGGTAGGTGGCGACGGTCTTCTCCGAGATGCCGAGCGCCTCGGCGATCTCGCGGTAGGTGTTGCCTTCGGCGATCTGAGTGACCACCTCGAGCTCGCGGCCGGTGAGCTTGACGTGCTTGTACGGGTCGCCGCGGGCCATCTCCCGAGCCAGCTCGGCCAGCAGCCGTGCGGGAGCGTAGTACTCGCCGCGCGCTACGGCCAAGATGGCGTCGACGAGCTGCGTCTCGAGCGAGCTCTTGGGGACGTAGCCGCTGCCGCCGGCCTCGAGGAAGCCCTGCACGTACTCGGGGTCCTCGTGCATCGACAGCGCGACCAGGCGGGCCGCGGGATGCGCGCGCTTCAGGGCGCGCGCGGTCTCGATGCCGTTCATCCCCGGCAGCGAGAGGTCGAGCAGCACCACGTCGGGTGCCGCCGCGCCGACGCGGGCGAGCGCCTCCTCGCCCGTGTCCGCCTCGCCGACCACCTCGAGCGCCTCGTGATGCGCCAACAGCGCCTTGACACCGGCCCGGACGATGACGTGGTCGTCGACCAGGAACAGCCGTACCCGCGGCGAGCCGGCGGGCCTGGCACCGCCGCCGACCCCGGGAGCCGGCCGGGCAACGCCCGAGCCGACGGCCGCCGCGGCGTCATCGGGC
>SKMG01000406.1 GCA_007121175.1 Trueperaceae bacterium
GCTGCTCGGCATCGCCCGGCCCGACCAGGACGCACGCCACGTAGTGGTCGGGAGCCACCTCGATGAGCGCCGGTGACGCCTGCTCCTGAAAGCGCAGGCGCCAGCCGTCGTCGGTCGCCAGCCACAGGGTCGCTTCGAGCAGCGTGGGCTGCACCGTGGCCATCGCGGCCTCGAGCGTGCTGCGAGCAGCGGCAGCGTCACCGCTCGCGCGTGCGACGAGATCGCGGCCCTCGACGCGGGTCTCGGCGAGCGACGACAGGTCGTGACCCTCCACTCGCAGCGCGGCCAGCCCCGCCTCCACGTCACGCCCCTCCCAACCGCAGCGGGCGGTGGCCACCGGGCAGCGAGTGTGGAAACGGCAGCCGTTCGGGACGTCGATGGCGCTGGGGATCTCGCCGCGCGCCTCGAGCGGCGGCTTCTCCACGTCGGGATCCGGCTCGGGACTCGCCGCGAGCAGCAGCTGCGTGTAGGGGTGCAGCCGCCCAGTGATCACCGCTTCGGTGGGCCCGATCTCGACGATCTGGCCCAGGTACATGATCGCGGTGCGGTCGGCGACGTAGCGGATCGTGGGCAAGTCGTGCGAGACGTACACGATCGATATGCCGTCCTCGTCGCGGAAGCGGCGCAGCAGGTTGAGGACGCCGGCGCGGATCGACACGTCGAGCATCGACACCGGTTCGTCGGCGACCAGGAAGTCGGGCTCGAGCACGATGGCGCGGGCGATCGCCACCCGCTGGCGCTGACCGCCCGAGAGCTCGTGTGGAAAGCGCCCCAGGTAGTCCTCGGCGGGACGCAGCCCGCTGCGCTCGAGCGCCGCGAGCACACGCTCCGTGCGGGCCTCACCCTTCGCGACGGCATGGATGATGAGCGGCTCACCGACGATGTCCTCGATCGTGAGCCGCGGGTTGAGCGTCTCGTAGGGATCCTGGAACACCATCTGGGCGTGCCGTCGGAACGCCTTGAGCTCCGCCCCATGCAGTCGCTCGACGGCGGCGCCGCGGAACCGCAAGGAGCCCGCGGTGGGGTCTTGGAGCCTGACCAGCGTCTCGCCGGTGGTGGTCTTGCCCGACCCGGACTCGCCGGCTAGCCCGAGGATCTCACCGCGCCGCACCTCGAAGGTGATCTCGTCGACCGCGTGCACCACGCGCGCGGGCGCCCCTCTTCGCAACGCTCCCCACCACGGCCGAGCGACCGGATAGTGGCGCGTGAGGGCGTCGATCTCGAACAGCGGGCCTGTCTCCGTGTCGCGGCGAAGCGCGCGGCGCGCTTCGGCGACCTCGCCGAGCCGCTCGCCGACCCGACGCCAGGTCGACTCCTCGCCGGCCTCGATGCGGAACTCGGCCGCGCGCTCAGCGTAGTGGCAGGCGGCCCAACGGCCTGGCGCGACCTCAGCGAGCGGCGGCGCCTCCTCGCGGCAGCGATCGGTGACGAACGGGCAGCGCTGCGCGAAGCGGCAGCCGTGCGGCGGTGAGAGCAGGTCGGGCGGCGCGCCCGGGATCGACACCAGCTCGCGCACGGCGCCCTCGAGCGTCGGGAAGGCGTTGGTCAGGCCCATGGTGTAGGGGTGGACGGGCTCGCGGAAGACCTGACGTACCGGCCCGCGCTCGAGCACCAGGCCGCCGTACATCACCGCGACCGTGTCGCAGGTCTGCACCACCACCGAGACGTCGTGGGTGATGAACAGCACCGCCATGCCGCGCTCGCGCCGCAAACGCTGGAAGCGCGCCAGGATCTGCGCCTGGGTGACCACGTCGAGGGCCGTGGTCGGCTCGTCGGCGATGATCATCGCCGGGTCGAGCGCCATCGCCATGGCGATCACCGAGCGCTGCTTCATGCCGCCGGACATCTCGAACGGGTAGGAGCGCAGCCGCTGCGGGTCGATGCCCACCATCCGGAACAGCTCCTCGGCGCGAGAGAGCGCGTCGGCTCGAGACGTCTGGCGATGCGTCTGGATGGCTTCGACCAGCTGGTCACCAACGCGGTAGACGGGATCGAGGGCGTTCATCGCGGCCTGGCTGATCCAGGCGATCTCGCGCCAGCGCACCCTGCGTAGCGCCTCCTCGCTCAAGGCCGCGAGGTCGAGCTCTCTGAGGCCGATGCGACCGCCGGCGATCCGGCCATTGGGCGGCAGCAGGCGCAGGATGCTCTTGGCGGCGGTGGTCTTGCCGCAGCCCGACTCGCCGACCAAGCCGAGCGCCTCGCCCGGCGCGATCTGCAGGTCGATGCCGTCGACCGCTCGCACCGGTCCAGCGTCGGTGCCGTAGTGGACGTGCAGGTCGCGGACGTCGAGCAGCGGCTCGGCGATCATCGACCACGCAGCCGCGGGTTGGCGATCACCTCGAGCGCGCGCGAGATGAAGAAGACGGCCATGACGGTGATCATGATGAACGCTCCAGGTGGCAGGTTCCACCACCAAGCAGTGCGCCAGGCACCCGAGAGGCGGGCGTTGTGCAGGATGCCGCCCCACGAGATCGACTGCGGCGGCCCAAGCCCGAGGAACGAGAGCGTCGCCTCGGCGATGATCGACGCCCCGAGGATGATGGCGAGCTCGAGGAACACGAGCGGCAGCACGTTCGGCGCGATGTGGAGGTACATGATGCGCAGATCCGAAGCGCCGGCCACGCGGGCGGCCTTGACGAACGGGCGCTCCGCGAGCGACAGCACCTGAGAGCGGATGAGGCGCGCGACCGTGCGCCAGGTCAGCAGCGAGATCGCCAGGATCACGATCGTCAAGCTCGGGTCGAACAGCAGCACCAGGATCATCGCGAACGGCTCGAACGGGATGCCGTACATGACGTCAACGATCCGCATCAGCACGGTGTCGGTGCGGCCGCGGTAGTAGCCGGCGATGAGACCGACGTTGGCGCCGATCAACACCACCAGCGACGCCCCCAGGAAACCCACCAGCAGCGCGATGCGCGAGCCGTACACGTTCTGGCTGTACAGATCGCGCCCCAAGTGGTCGGTGCCGAACCAGTGCTGTGACGATGGCGGTGCTAGCTTGTCGACGAACGGATCGGAGCCGATCGCGATAGCGGCGTCGCCGACCATCGCGACGCCGCGGAAGTGCCGCTCGGTGCCCGTCGGCTCACGCAGCCAGGCCGCGCCGTCGAAGCGCAGCGCCACGCCGTTGCGGCCCACCGCCAGCGCCTCACGATCAGCGCCGATCCAGGCACCGCGCAGCGCTCGCGCGTCTGGCGAGGGATCCTCGACCCAGGCTGCGTCGGCTCCTTCGCGGCGCAGCAGCGTGCCGCGCTCACCGACGATCAGGGCGCGGCCGCCCGCATCGATGGACAAGCCATTGAAGTCCCGGAACGTCGGCAGCCGGTACTGTGACAGCTCGCCGGCTTCGCCGTCAGGTGTCCAGCGCAGGGCCAAGCCGCGCTCGCCCACGAGGATGGCGCTGCCGTCGACGTCGGTGGCGACGGCGCTCAAGACCATGCCGCGCCCGACCGGGCTCGTCAGCGCAGTGGCGAGCGCCTCGAACTCCTCGGCGCCGTCCTCGATCACCGCGAGCGGCAGGTGCCACACGGCCTCCTCATCGCCGACGACGAGCAGCGCGGCGCCGCCGTCGACCACGGTGACCGCGTTCAAGTCCGCCGACCCGAGCGTGGCCGCGCGGGCCCCACTCGCGTCGTACCAGACCACCGTGCCGTGTTCTCCCACCGCCACCACGGCGTCGCCGGCCAGGGCCACGCCCCGCAGCGTCGCGGCGGTCACCCGCGGCTGCTCGGTCCAGGCACCGTCCGCCCAGTGCACCACCAGGCCTTCGGCGCCGACGGCGAACGCTTCGCCACCGAGCGCGGCCATGGCGTAGAGCGGCTCGTCGCCCAGCGCACTCTGCAAACGCCAGCCTTCTGGGCCGAGCACCATCCACGAGCCCTCGGTTCGCTCGACGATCGCGCGCGGGTCGTGCGTCGCGACCAGCGGGGCTGCGAGCGCCATCACGATCACCGCGAGCAGGATGACGAGCCCGGTCAGGGCCAGACGATCGCTGAGCACCAGCCGCAGCGGCATCAGCGCCTGCGCCAGGTAGCGTGACCTCATCGGAGCTTCACGCGCGGGTCGAGCGCCCCGTAGAGCATGTCGGCGAGGAAGTTCATGCCGATCACCAGCGCGGCCATCAGCATGAACGTGGCCTGCGCCAGCGGGAAGTCCGAGGTCCGCACCGCCTGCAGGATCTCTCGACCCAGGCCGGGCCAGGAGAAGACCACCTCCACCACCACCTGGCCCCCGGCCGCGAGCCCGATGGTGACCGCTAGCTGCGTCATGACCGGGAGCAGCGCGTTACGAGCGGCATGCCGGTAGAGGATGTCGCGCTCGCGCAGCCCCTTGGCGCGCGCCATCTCGATGAAGTCCTCGCCGTAGACCTCGAGCATGGTGTTGCGCATGATCAGCAGCGGGGAACCGAGATAGAACAGCGCGATGATGGCCGCAGGCATGATCAGGTGGCGTAGGAAGTCGAGCGTGAAGATCTTGTCGAAGAAGCCGACCGCCTCGTACGGCAGCGTGCGCATGCCCGAGGTCGGCAGCCAACCGAGCATCACCCCGAACAGCAGCACCGCCAGCATGCCGGTCCAGAACATCGGAGCCGAGCGGAACATGAGTCCCAGCACGATGCCGAGCGTGTCGCTACGCGTACCTCGGCGCCAGGCGAGATAGGCGCCCAGCGGTATGCCCAGCGCGTACGCGATCGTGATGGCCACCAGCATGAGCACCATGGTGTTGGCGAACTTCTCCCACACCAGGCCGGAGACCGGAGCCTTGTAGTAGAACGACGTGCCGAACTCGCCCCGGACGATGTTACCGAGATAGATGACGTACTGCTCGAGCAGCGGCCGATCGAGGCCGAAACGCTCGCGCACCGCGGCGCGGTCCTCGGGGCTCAACCCCTCGGTCACGAGCGCGGCGGTCGGGTCGGGCAGGCCGAGCCGGAACAGGAAGAAGAGCACGGTCACGATCACGAGGAGCGTGCCGATCGCCTGCAGGCCGCGGCGGAAGATGTAGCCTCTGTTCACGTCGACCTCGACGCGGGGCGGGGGGCGCCGCAGACGCGCCCCCCGCTCCACGCTTCATGTCGGCTCAGGGGGCGACGATGCGCCCGTCGGCGTCCCAGGTGAAGCCGGCCGCCTCGAGTTCTGCGCGGGCGGCGTCCAGGTCGTAATCGAAGCGCTCGATGAAGGGGTTGTGCCAGAAGGCGTTCACCGGCGCGACCACGCTCGAGCCCACCTCGCCGCGACCGTCGAGCAGCACGTCGACCATGCGTTGGCGGTCGGTGGCCATGGTCAGCGCACGGCGCGCTGCGACGTTGTCGAAGGGCGCGCGACGCAGGTTCCAGGTCATGTGGAAGTACCCGAAGTCCGGCACCCCGACCACGACCAAGTCCTGGTTCTGCTCCGCCAATGGGATCTGGCCCGGCTCCATGCGCCAGGCGGTCATGTCGATCTGGCCTGTCTGCATGGCGGTGAACACGCCCTCGCTGTCGGCGTAGACGATCATCTCCATCGCCTCGATGTCGATGTCGGCGGCCGCGAAGTGCTCGGGGTAGACCGTCAGGCGCTTGTACTCGCCGCGATCGTAACGGTCGAACTGGAACGGGCCGCTGCCGATCTGCGGGATCTGATCGGGTGCCAGGTCGGCTGGGTCGGCGATGTCGCTCCAGACGTGTGCCGGCAGGATGGGGATCTGCGACAGCGTCACGGTGATGAACGATGCCGAAGGGGTGCCGAGGTTGAAGCGCACGTCCAGCGGCCCGTTCGCCTCGACGCTGTCGATCGCCGAGAGGAAGGCGCGGAAGTAGCCGAAGTCCTGATCGATGAAGTAGTCGAAGGTGAACGCGACGTCCTCCGCCGTGACCGGCTCGCCGTCGTGGAAGGTCATGCCTTCACGCAGCGTGATGTCGATGGTGAGGTCGTCGACCGCGGTGATGCTGGCGGCGGCCCAGGGCAGCGGCTCGATCTCGGGGCTGAGGCGCACGAGTTTGTCGTAGTACATGCGCATCCACTTCCAGCCCCACACCGAGGTCGAGTCGAGCGGGTTCAGGGTGTCGGGTTCCTGCGGCGAGCCGATGGTGAGCACGCGGTCGTCCGTCAGGGGCGTGGCCTCGAGGGGCGTCCACTCGTTGTAGAGTCCCTCGCCCGCCATCGTCACCATGTCGGTGAAGGTGGTGGCGTTGTAGGCGATCACCTCGTCGCGGTGGTACAGGATCACCAGCGGCGCGTCCGGTGCGACCAGCTCCTGCATCTCCAGCACGTAGTCGCGGCGCGTTTCGGCGTCGAACTCCGCCGACTGCAGGTCGAACAGCGCGTCGTACTCCGGGTTGGTGTAGCCGCCGGGGTTGTTCGACCCGAGGCTGGTCTGGCGCGAGTCGAGCGTCGAGAGGAAGTGCTGTGGGTCGAGGCGGTCGACGCGACCCGACCAGCCGAGGATCGTGACGTCGAAGTCCTGCTGGTCGTAGAAGCGCTCGAGCAGGGTCGAGAACTCGAGCGGACGGACGATCACGTCGAAGCCGAGTTCGCGCCAGGCGTCGGCGA